>JANYCL010000065.1 GCA_025360355.1 Sphingobacteriaceae bacterium | reverse complement strand
GAACAAATTAAATATTAAGGTAATTAGTTTCTTCATTTTGTTAAGCAAAGTTAGTTTATAAAAATGGTTTACCAATGGGATTAAATAACACATTAAGTTCTTTAAATAGGATTCATAAAATCTATAACTTGATGGATACTGGTTGCAATGTTAGATTATGCCCTAAATATCAAATCATTAAAATTGAACGTTTTGCTTAACCTCTTTAACATTTGAATTAGCTTAAAATTGCAGAATTCTCAAACATATGGCATTAATGTAGAGATATTATTACAAATAGGATTTCAATAATTGTGATAGTTCATATTTTGATACCTTCTTAATTTTTTATAGATTTATACTATGCAAAGGAGCATTGTTTTTGTTTTATTTATGTTTACGTTTTGGTCATGTAAAAAGGATTCGAAAAATTCTTCTTCAACTTCCAATGGAACTCCGGTTGTGCAAACTAACTCAGTCAATTTTAAGATCAGTAATGTAGTTGGAAGTATGCCGCTTGCCCTAAGTACTCAAACTTACATTAATCAAAACCAGGATACCTTTACTGTTAATATTTTCAGGTATTATATTAGTAATATAAAATTAAAACGCGATGATGGTTATCAATTCATTGAACCGAATAGTTATCGTTTGGTCTCTCAAAATGATTCTCAAAGCCAGAGTTTCACAATTCAGAATATTCCTTTGGGAAATTATATAAGCATGGAATTTATCATTGGTGTTGACAGTGCCCGGAATTGTAGTGGCGCGCAGACAGGGGTTTTGGATCCAATAAATGATATGTTCTGGGATTGGTCGCAAGGTTATATTTTTGCGAAACTACGGGGAACAAGCAATTCGGTGCCGGGAGGCAGCTATTTTAATGATATCGGAGGTTTTAGCGGACAATGGAACGCAATAGTTAAATCTTATCCTTCATTTGGCAGCAATATGATCCAGATCGCCAGTAATCGTGCCCCGAAAGTTTTTATGAAAGCAGATGTATTGGAATGGTTTAAAAATCCTCAAATCATAGACCTTGCAAGTTACTACGCTGTTACAACGGGTAAAAAAGCGCATGAGATTGCCGGGAATTACGCGAATATGTTCAGTGTTACTTCAATTGCCAACTAAAACGAATGGAGACATTCGCAAGAATTTTTTTTATTTTTTTAATCATTACTTCCTGTAAAAGAGATCCGAAGGTTATTGAACCTGTTGTATCTAATGGAAATGTTTACGCTCCTCTAGTTCCTGAAGGCTGGCCAAATCCGGTTTATGATTTTTCGGGTAATGAAGTATCCTATGATAAATTCACATTAGGAAGATATCTGTTTTATGAACCAATGTTATCATTAGACACCACTATTTCCTGCGGGAGTTGTCATATGCAAACTTTTGGTTTTACCAATGGACCGAGTCATCCTGTTAGCCATGGTGTAAATGGGTTATTAGGGAAAAGAAATGCTCCTGCATTATTCAATTTAACATGGCAGCCAAAGCTCATGTGGGATGGCGGTGTAAATAATATTGAGAACCAGCCAATAGGTCCTATCCAGAATCCCATCGAAATGCATCTCCCATTGGGAAATGCTTTAGCGAGAGTTGCGGCTTCACCAAAATATAAAAATCTGTTTAAAAATGCCTATGGAGATACAGTCGTCACTTCGCAGCGTTTTTTTAAATCGATTGCGCAGTTCATGGGGTTAATGGTTTCTTACAATAGCAAATACGATAAAGTGAAGAATGGAAATTACGTTTTTACAGCATCTGAGAATAGCGGTTATACTATATTTAAAAATAATTGTGCCGTTTGTCACAGTGAACCTTTATTCAGCGATTATACGTTCCGGAATAACGGATTGCCGGTAAGCTCATATCAGGACAGCGGAAGATACAGAATCACATTGAATGCATCTGATATTTTCAAATTCAAAACACCCTCATTACGAAATCTCGGTTTAACAGCTCCTTATATGCACGATGGAAGATTTACAACTTTAAGCCAGGTATTGAGCCATTATGAAACAGGAATTTCTTCAACTTTGAATCTTGATCCGATATTAAGCGGCGGAATTATTTTAACCGCGCAGGAAAAGAATGACCTGTTAAATTTTCTGGCTACACTTAATGATTATTCATTGTTCAGCGACGAGCATTTTAAGGAAATACATTAGCTTACTTAGTTGTGATTCCGTTGCTTATTCATTTCAGAAGTTTTGTAGGGTCTTCATCGGTTAAGTTCAAAAGATAAAAGCAAGCGTTCAAAAAGTTGCTACATTGTTATAGAGGCACAAAAAAGAAAAAATTAAGATGAAAATAAATGGTGTATTACGGAAATTTTAATAATTGAAACTTAACCCAATCCCAAAACCCATATCACTATCATAGTGAGTTCGGATACCCATATTTTTATTTATTATATAACGTAGGTCGACCATGTACTCTTTATCGGAATTACACATTAAACCTAATCGGAGTCTTTTAGTGATTGGTATATCCTCTCTTTTTAACTGCAATAAAAATGTACCATCTGTAAAAACCTCGGCTTCAAAATGTATTAACATAGGAAGCGTATAAGAAAAACCAGCCGAAAGTGCCTGGCGTGTATCTTTTGTGTCTGATTGCTTAAATAAATTCTGTTTCTGAAAATTTATTTCACCCTTTTGTTTTCTATAACGATAGTCGTAGCCGATGAAAGGCATGAACCATTGCATTTTACCAATATAACGACCGAGATGCGTTTCAACCTCGTAACCATGAATATCCATGTAGCCCAATCTCCATTCGGACATTAAACTCCAGCGCGTATTTTGAACCATTGCCATTCCATCGTTTCCGTTAGTTGCAATATCATTCTCGCCCATGAAATGAAACTTACGGTCGTCCTTTTTCAATTTCCGGTAAGCGTACTTTGGATTTGAAATCAAAGGATTTTTTGGTTGACCCTCATAACTAAAAACCCGCCCCATGCCACTCATCATGTGGTACAATATATGACAATGAAAGAACCAATCACCATCAACGTTAGCATTAAACTCTAATGTGTCAGTTTCCATTGGCATTATATCGATAATATTTTTGAGAGGGGCGTTCTCGCCTTGACCGTTAAGAACTCTAAAATCGTGACCGTGCAAATGCATTGGATGCCGCATCATCGAACCGTTGTAAATAATGAGCCTTACATTTTCTCCTTTCTTAATTAGAATTTTATCCGTTTCGGAAACTACTTTATTGTTCAAACTCCAAACATAGCGATTCATATTACCAGTGAGCTCAAAGTGCAATTCTTTTACGGGGACATCTTTTGGGAGTGCAGTTTTAGTTGGCGACTTAAGCATTGAATAATTTAAGGTAACAATATCAGAAAGAGCATTTGCATTGTATTGATCTTTATTATTGCCCCTATCCATCCCTTCCATTTTCATTTTCTTTTTTTTGTTTTCCGGCCCTGTAATTTCTGGATACATAACAACATTCATGTCCATTTGATTCAAACTCATTTGCATTCCCATATCATCAAGATCTCCATTCATC
>JANYCL010000035.1 GCA_025360355.1 Sphingobacteriaceae bacterium | reverse complement strand
AAAACAACTAATTCATTATTTATATTCTGCATTGTTGCATAAGCTCTTCCGGCACCGGGAAAATTATTTATTAATGTCCACGAATCTGCAACCGGATTATATTCGTACAATTCTTTTCTGAAACGTCCGTTCGCTTCTCTTCCAAACAATAAATAACCTTTTCCGCTTACAACTGCTGCCGAAGATCTCCAACACGCGAAAGGCAAATTATTTTTTTGAGTCCAAACATCTGTATTCATATTATAAGCCCAAACCTCATTTAATGCATTGGTTGCGGAATAAGCCCCGCCAATTACATAAGCGATATTGCCAATAACAAAATAAGCCGCACCTCTAACTCCATTCCCGGGTTTTGAAGCAACTGCCATCCACGAATTCAACGAAGGCATATACATCCAGCAATCATTGAGATCTGTACCGCCGTTTTCACCACCAAAAACAAAACCATCAGTTCCATTCGAGAATGCACAGGCGTACTGACGCTCCTTACCCGCAGGCATTGAAGCGATTGTAGTCCAGGTTTCTGTAGTCAGATCAAAACTGTAAAAATCTGCACCTAACGACCAACCCACTCGTAAACCCGTTCCACAATAAGCTTTATTGTTAATAACGAAAGCTACTCCATCATCGCGCTCCAATCCCGGAAAATCGGATAATTGGGCCCAGGCCTGTGCTTTAGAGTTTAGGGAAAGTCCTAAGACAAGAAAAAAAAGTATAACTGCCTTTTTCATGGTTTAATAACAACGTAAGGTACTAAAAATTATTTTATTCATAACTCGTTAATATCTTGTTTTTAGGTGCACCGACAAACCGACTATCTTTACACAATTTGTTTTTTAGTTTCTAAAAAGAGTAAAAAAAATATGCCCAAAGACAGTTCAATTAAGTCAGTTTTAATTATAGGATCAGGCCCCATTATCATTGGTCAAGCATGCGAGTTCGATTACTCAGGTTCACAATCAGCAAAAAGTTTAAGGGAAGAAGGTATTGAGGTGTCGCTTATCAATAGCAACCCTGCAACGATCATGACCGATAAAGTGACTGCAGATCATGTTTACTTATGGCCTCTCGAAGTAAAATCAATTATAAAAATATTAGAAGAACGTAAAATTGATGCCGTATTGCCTACAATGGGTGGACAAACAGCTCTGAATCTCGCTTTAAAGTGTGATGATATGGGTATCTGGAAAAAGTACGGCGTGAAAATGATCGGTGTTGATATCCATGCGATCAAAGTTACTGAAGACCGTGATCTGTTCCGTATGAAAATGGAAGAGATCGGAGTGGCAATGGCACCAAGTAAAATTGCGAAAAGTTTTTTAGAAGGAAAATCGGTTGCGCAGGAATTTGGTTTTCCATTGGTGATCCGTCCGTCGTTCACATTAGGCGGTAGCGGTGGATCTGTAGTTTATAAAAAAGAAGATTTTGACACATTATTAAATCGTGGTTTACAAACTTCACCAATACATGAAGTATTAATTGATAAAGCGGTTTTAGGTTGGAAAGAATATGAATTAGAATTGTTACGTGATAAAAATGATAACGTAGCTATTATTTGTTCGATAGAAAATTTTGATCCGATGGGTGTTCATACCGGCGACAGCATTACAGTTGCGCCTGCAATGACGTTAAGTGATAGCACTTATCAACGCATGCGTACGATGGCAATTTTAATGATGCGTAGTATTGGAAATTTTGCAGGAGGTTGTAATGTTCAATTCGCTGTGAGTGATGATGAGAAAGAAGAAATAATTGCGATCGAAATTAATCCGCGTGTTTCGCGTTCATCAGCTTTAGCAAGTAAAGCAACAGGTTATCCTATTGCAAGAATTGCAAGTAAATTAGCAATAGGTTATAATTTAGATGAATTAATAAATCAAATTACAAAATCAACATCAGCATACTTTGAACCAACATTAGATTATGTAATTGTAAAAATCCCACGCTGGAATTTTGATAAGTTCAAAGGTTGTAACCGCGAATTAGGTTTCCAAATGAAATCGGTTGGTGAAGTAATGGCTATTGGAAGAAGTTTTCAGGAAGCATTACAAAAAGCCTGTCAGAGTTTAGAAATAAAACGTAATGGTTTAGGTGCGGACGGAAAAGAAAATACAAACACCGCTGAATTATTATCAGCACTAGAACGTCCAAGCTGGAACCGTTTGTTTATGATCTATGATGCTATGAAACATGGTATCGATATTAAAACAATTCAAAAGCTGACAAGAATCGATATGTGGTTTTTGAATCAAATTGATGAAATGATTGCTCTTGAAAATGAAATTGCAACACATAAATTAGCAAGTCTTCCTAAAGATTTATTATACGAAGCCAAACAGAAAGGATACGCTGATCGTCAGATCGCACATTTATTAAGTTGTTTGGAAAGTGAGGTTTATAATAAAAGAAATGATTTAGGAATAAAGCGAGTTTTTAAATTAGTTGATACCTGCGCCGCAGAATTCGAAGCAAAGACGCCGTATTATTATTCAACATTTGAGGATGAGAACGAAAGTATCCGTTCCGATAAAAAGAAAGTTGTTATTTTAGGAAGCGGTCCGAATAGGATCGGACAAGGAATTGAATTTGATTACAGCTGCGTGCATGGTGTATTGGCAGCGAAAGAATGCGGTTATGAAACGATCATGATCAACTGTAATCCGGAGACCGTTAGTACAGATTTCAGCACAGCAGATAAATTATATTTTGAACCGGTTTTTTGGGAACATATTTACGATATCATTCTTCACGAAAAACCGGAAGGTGTAATTGTACAGTTGGGCGGACAAACTGCTTTAAAACTAGCGGAGAAGTTAGAGCGTTACGGTATCAAAATTATTGGTACAGATTTTAAATCATTGGATCTGGCTGAAGACAGAGGAAGTTTCTCAACCTTATTAAAAGAAAATAATATTCCTTATCCTAAATTTGGTGTGATAAAAGATGCTAAAGAGGGAATTGCTTTATCAAGAGAATTAGGTTTTCCATTATTGGTTCGTCCGAGTTATGTATTAGGCGGACAAAGCATGAAAATTGTAATTAACGAGCAGGAATTAGAGCAACATGTTGTAAAATTATTACACGATCTGCCTGATAATAAAATATTATTGGATCACTTTTTAGAAAATGCAATTGAAGCAGAAGCCGATGCAATTTGCGACGGAACCGATGTTTATATTGTAGGAATAATGGAACACATTGAACCTGCAGGAATACATTCAGGCGATTCTTACGCTGTTCTACCACCTTTCGATCTAAGTGAAAAAGTAATTAAACAAATTGAAGAGCATACTAAAACAATTGCGGTTGCGCTTAAAACAGTTGGACTAATCAATATCCAGTTCGCTGTTAAGGATGAAGTAGTTTATATTATTGAAGCAAATCCGCGCGCGAGTCGTACGGTGCCATTCATTGCCAAAGCTTATGATGAACCATATGTAAATTATGCAACAAAAGTAATGCTTCGTGAAAAAAAGGTTAAAGATTTTAACTTTACTCCTCGTAAAAAAGGATATGCTATAAAAATTCCTGTGTTTAGCTACGAGAAGTTCCCTGAAATTCAAAAAGAGTTAGGTCCTGAAATGAAATCAACCGGAGAAGCTATTTACTTTATTGATGATCTAAACGACGAGTATTTCCAGAATATTTACAGCGAAAGAAATCTTTATTTAAGTAAATAAATCGGTCCTTGCGTCTTAGCGTCTTTGCAAGAACTCTTTGTACAACCGTTTACCTTTTCTGTGAACCGATTATCGCCTTTTGGCTAAAATTAACGTAAAAGAAGGTGAATTTTTAGGATATTTGTTCTACTAAATACAACGCCATGCGCGATCTTATCTGGACAGTAATAGGAATTTGGGTTCTTTGGAGAATAATCAGTGCTTTCAGCAGTTTTACATCAGCTGCAAGAAAAGTACAAAATAACAATACAAACGATCAAAATTCAACTCAACATAACAACCAAAATCCCCAACCTAAAAAAGGCGAATTAAAGGCAGATGCAGGGGAGTATGTTGATTATGAGGATGTAAAATAAAAGTAAGAAAACCTTTTATTAATTCTCACAAATCCTCTATATTTAAAGAAAAATTCTAATTCTTTAAATTAATTATACCATGAAAGTTTCAGTTATCGGTGCCGGAAATGTAGGCGCAAGTTGTGCAGAGTATATCGCTTTAAATAAAATTGTAAGCGAAGTAGTAATCTTAGATATTAAAGAAAATTTTGCTGAAGGAAAAGCACTAGATCTTATGCAAACCGCAACCTTAAATGGTTTCAATACACGCATTAGCGGAAGTACTAACGATTATACAAAAACAGCAAACAGCGATGTTGTTGTTATCACAAGTGGTATTCCACGTAAACCGGGAATGACTCGCGAAGAATTAATTGGTATCAATGCAGGTATTGTAAAAGGAGTTACGGAAAATCTGATAAAATTTTCTCCAAATGCAGTTGTCATTATTGTATCTAATCCTATGGATACAATGACTTATCTTGCTTTAAAAGAAAGTAAAATACCGAAAAATAGAATTATTGGAATGGGTGGAATTTTGGATAGCGCTCGTTTCAAATGCTATTTATCATTGGCTTTGGAGGCTTCTCCAAACGATATTGAAGGAATGGTTATTGGCGGTCATGGTGATACAACTATGATTCCTCTTACACGTTTGGCTTCTTACAAAGGTGTTCCTGTTTCACAATTATTGGATGCTGAGAAATTGAAAAAAGTTGCTGCTGATACAATGGTTGGTGGTGCTACATTGACAGGAATGTTAGGTACTTCTGCTTGGTATGCGCCAGGTGC
>JANYCL010000006.1 GCA_025360355.1 Sphingobacteriaceae bacterium | reverse complement strand
GAAATGTGTTTGTCGCTTCGTGATTCGTGTTTTAATTCTAAAAATAGTTTTCTGAAATTAGTAATTGCATTTTTTACATCAGCATCGTTATTCTTCGTTGCAAATGCATTCTCCAGTCCGCCGTGTTTCAAATAAATATTTTGCAGCGACTTAATAAAAAAAACGCAATCCGTTCCGTTAAATGTTCTGTGAACAAATTTTTTAAAAGGTGCTAATTCTTTTGCTGAATGATTCAAAATAAAATCGTGTGGCGCATTATCCATCCACAGCATTAATTTCTGCGCGTTGCTGATGATTGTTTTGCGTTGTCCCCAAGCAATTGTAGCAGCAAGAAATGCGGAGATCTCGATATCTTCTTTTTTTGTAAAAGCGTGAGGGATCTGAATAGGATCGGTTTGAATAAAGGATTTATTGTTGAAAAGGAGGAGCTTCTCATCCAAAAAATCTTTTATGTCGGGATTGGCTTTCTTCATTTGATTAATTACGATTTACGAAGTACGATTGACGAATCTGGGAAATAAAAATTTTAACAATCTAGATTCGTACTTCGTCAATCGTAATTCGTACTTCTTACGTCATTCATATTTGGTAAGATCCATGTCTTTCAACTTCGGATTCAGTTTTTGTATACCGAGAACTGTTCCAATTGTCATCGCTCCTCCAAAAATAATTGAAGGAACTAATCCAATTGCTTTTGCAGCAACTCCCGATTCAAAAGCGCCGATCTCGTTGCTTGAGCCGATAAAAATATTATTTACAGCGGTAACTCTTCCGCGCATGTGATCGGGAGTCGATAATTGTAAAATGCTATGACGAACGACAACGCTTACATTATCAAACGCGCCTGTCATCAACAACATCAAAAGTGCTAACCAATAATTTGTACAGAATGCAAATAAAATTGTAAACGCTCCAAAACCAATCACCGACCAGATCAAAGCTAGTCCTGCTTTTTTCGCGGGAGGTTTCACTGCTAAAACCAAAGCCATCAATACAGCACCGATCGCAGGAGAAGTTCTTAATAAACCATAAGCTTCCGGACCGAGATGTAAAATTTTATCGTTAAACATCGGTATCATCGCAACTGCGCCTCCAAATAAAACAGCGAACAGGTCTAAAGTCAAAGCACTCAATACCATTTTATTTTTGAAAACAAATTTCAAACCAACGGTCATGCTTTGAAATAAAGTTTCTTTTTCTTCCCGGATCGGTTTTGGTTTATTGCTGATCTTGAAAATAAAATAAATGGAGATCAAAAATAAAATGCAATCAACAAGATAACATGTATCAGCATTTAGTTTTCCTTTATAGCCATAAATAATTCCGGCAACAACCGGTCCGAGTATGGCGCCGATATGCCAGGCTGTGCTATTCCATGTTGCGGAGTTTGTATAATGGGTTCGCGGTACGAGCTGACTCATGAACGGATGCGTGCAAGCAGCAAGAAATGCGCGGATAATTCCAAATAAAAATACAATTGAAAATAAAACCGTCATGCCGGTATTTTTTAAAAATAGGGAGAACGAAGCGCTGTGAAAATAAAGAAGCAGACAACCCAGAAATAAAACAAAAATTCCTGCAAGTAAAATTTTTCGTCGGTTATAAGTATCAGCAACAATTCCCGAGAAAAAACAAGTGATCACAAAAGGGATGGCTTCAGTTAGTCCGATCAAACCTTGAATTAAAGGATCATCAGTATGCTCGTAATAAATTTGCAGACTAATAGTGCTGAACTGCATTTGAATTGCTACTGTGAGGAAAAACCGGGCGTAAATAAAGTAACGGAATTCTTTGATCCGGAAAATATCGAGGGATTCTGTGTTGAAAACAGACATTGGTGTACAAAATTACCGATTTTGAATTGAATGAACCGAAAAAAACAAAGGATTAATGAACAATTTGCCCGATTGCTACAATTTATAGCCACCAATGAATGAAATGTGATATTAATTTCGCACTTACCCGTTGGACTTGACTAGATAAGTAGAGCAATGAAACTCTACGGATTTTATCCGTAGAACCGCTAAAAATTAATTAATAAAACTAGTCCTACGGGTTAAAGATGGAAGAAACATTAATGAAACACATTCCGATAAAATTTTTAGCGGAAGATGACAGGCCAAGAGAGAAATTATTGAATATTGGCAGACAAAACTTATCCGATGCTGAATTACTCGCGATACAAATTGGTTTCGGTACTAGGGAAGAAACGGCAATTCAATTAGCGCAGCGCATATTAAATTTTTATAATAATGATTTGAATTTACTGGCTAAGACAAGCGTGAATGAATTAAAAAAATTTAAAGGAATAGGAGAGGCAAAGGCGATTAATATTGCGTCGGCTTTTGAGTTGGGAAGAAGGCGGAAGGAATATGAGAGTTCAGAAAAACCAAAGATCGCAACATCGAATGATGCTTTTAAATTATTGAATAAAAAACTCAGCGATCTGCCTCACGAGGAATTCTGGATCTTATTATTGAACCGTGCCAATTCGGTAGTAAAAATGGAATGCATAAGCAAAGGCGGCGTAAGCGGAACTGTTGTAGATGCACGCCTGATCTTAAAACCCGCCATAGAAATGCTCGCCAGCGGAATTATTTTATGCCATAACCATCCTTCAGGACAATTAAAACCCAGCGAACAAGACATTTCCCTCACCAAAAAGATAAAAGAAAGCGCCAGGATAATGGATGTAAATTTGTTAGACCATATTATAATTGGTGACCAAAAATATCTTAGCTTTGCAGACGAAGGAATTTTGTAGCCATTAGGGAATAGCGAATAGGCAATAGGGAAAAGAATTTGGTTGCGCGACCCTGAAGGGGTCGAATGTGAATAGAAGAAATAATATACAAAGAGAACGACCCTGAAGGGGTCGAACAAAAGGAATGGTAAAAATTGTCACAATAATCGGAGCTCGTCCGCAAATTATTAAAGCTGCGGCTTTGAGTCGCGCCATAAAAACGCATTTCAGTTCGCAGATCAAAGAAATTATTGTTCATACCGGTCAGCATTATGATGAGAATATGAGTCAGATCTTTTTTGATGAATTGGGAATTCCTGTGCCGGATTATAATTTGAATGTGGGGAGTGGGAGTCATGGTAAACAAACAGCCACGATGATAACAGGCATTGAAGAAATTTTAGTAAAAGAAAAACCAAATGCAATTGTGTTGTATGGTGATACGAATTCAACATTAGCGGGAGGAATTGCGGCAAGTAAAATTCATGTACCTGTTGTGCATATTGAAGCAGGTTTGCGTTCAAGAAGTAAAGCCATGCCTGAAGAAGTGAACAGAATTTTGTGCGATCATTTGAGTACATTATTATTTTCGCCAACCAAAACAGGTTATGATAATTTAGTGAAAGAAGGATTTAATGCGAAGAGTATAGAGCCATATACAGTTGACAATCCTAAATTTTATCATTGTGGGGATGTAATGTATGATAACAGTTTATTCTTTTCGGAAGTTGCGGATAAAAAAACGGATATTATTTCGAAATATAAATTAGAGAAGAATAAATTTATTTTAGCAACGATCCACCGTAACAATAATACGGATGAACCTGAGCGTTTAAATGCTTTGTTCAGTGCTTTAAATAAAATTTCAGTTTCAGATAATTTGGATGTGATCTTGCCTTTGCATCCGCGTACTGCAAAATTATTAGAGACTAATTTAAAACCTGAACTTTTGAAAGAGATAAAGTCAAATTCAAAATTCCATATTGCAGCACCTGCTTCTTTTTTAGAAATGATCGCTTTAGAAAAAAATTGTAAAATTGTTATGACGGACAGCGGCGGAGTTCAAAAAGAAGCATTTTATTTTGAAAAGCCTTGTGTGATCTTACGTCCTGAAACAGAATGGATCGAATTAGTAGAATGCGGTACTGCTTTAATTGCTGATGCCAACGAAGCTAAAATAATCGAGTCTTATAAAAATTTAACGTCTAAGTCAAACATGCAATTCCCAAAATTGTATGGTGATGGTAAAGCTTCCGAATTTATTTGTGGCGAGATGGTAAAGCATTTGGGTTAGGATTTAATTCTTATCTTTGAGCCCATGAAATTTCACAAAGAAGGTTACGCGAGTTTATTATTGGTTCTTGTATTTAGTGCCATCCTCATTTTTATAGCTCATTATTTTTTCCCAACATTTGCGATTGCACATTGGTTTGCATATTTGCTGAGCGCATTTTTAACAATTGTCATAGTTCAGTTTTTCCGCGATCCTACACGCGAACATAAAAAAGGAGATAATTTAATCATTGCTCCGGCAGATGGTAAAGTTGTTGTAATTGAAGAAACCGAAGAAGCAGAGTATTTTAAAGGCAAGCGTTTGCAGGTGAGTATTTTTATGTCACCAATAAATGTTCACATCAACCGTTATCCAATTTCGGGTGATGTAAGTTTTTTTAAATATCACCCGGGGAAATTTTTAGCAGCCTGGGAACCAAAATCAAGTACAGATAACGAACGCACAACAGTTGTTGTAAAGCATAAGAATGGAACAGAAATTTTATTCCGACAAATTGCAGGCGCTTTGGCAAGAAGAATTGTTTGGTATTGTAAAGAAGGCGATAAAGCAGAGCAATGCGGACAAATGGGTTTTATTAAATTCGGTTCACGTGTAGATCTTTTTTTACCTGTTGGAACAAAACTGGATGTGAAGATCGGTGATGTTGTGAAAGGAAGCCAATCTGTGTTAGGGGAGATTTAGCAGATATTTCTCGCAAAGACGCAGAGACGCAATTTATTCTTCCAAAT
Source organism: Sphingobacteriaceae bacterium (assembly GCA_025360355.1). Lineage (GTDB taxonomy): Bacteria > Bacteroidota > Bacteroidia > B-17B0 > Aurantibacillaceae > JAHEYG01. The sequence goes on along the minus strand of JANYCL010000006.1, from coordinate 510 downwards.
CAAATTCTTTTTTCTCGACGTACTTTCTCCACTTATCAATTACACTTTGCATATCGCCAGGAATTTTACTTTCGAATAATAATTTCTTTCCTGTGATCGGATGTGTGATGCCTAATGTTTTTGCATGAAGCGCATGTCGCGGACACATCTTAAAACAATTATGAATGAACTTTTTGTAAGTAGCGGTATTTAATCCTTTCAAAACCATATCGCCGCCATATTCATTGTCGTTAAATAAAGGGTGACCGATAGATTTAAAATGCACGCGGATCTGATGTGTGCGTCCGGTTTCTAAAATACATTCAACTAAAGTCACAAAACCAAAACGTTCAATTACTTTGTAATGTGTTACAGCGTGTTTTCCATATTCTGAACCCGGGAAAACGGTCATTACTTTTCTGTTCTTAAGATCTCTTCCAACATTTGCAGTAATTGTGCCTTCATCTTCTTTTACATTTCCCCAAACAAGCGCTACATATTTTCTATCAATTGTGTGATCAAAAAAATCTT
>JANYCL010000465.1 GCA_025360355.1 Sphingobacteriaceae bacterium | reverse complement strand
CAACAACTTCATTAAGGTTATAAGTATTTTCTTTCAGGTAAATTTTCCCCGGAGAAACACTAAATTTATTTTTCGCTTCTTTTACGCTTATGGAAATTGGTTCATAGCCGATCATGGATATTTTTAAAAAATCATCATTGTATTTATCATCCACTTCTAGGGAAAAATTTCCATTTTCATCTGTCATGGTACCAACAGGTTTGTTAAGGATACCAATATTAACGTATGGTATAGCCAGTTTGGTTTTAGAGTCAAGAATTTGTCCGCCAAAAGTTTGCGCGCTAAAATTTAAGCAGCAAATACACAGTGCAATAATAAATTGTAATTTTTTCATTATACGAATGTACGAAATTGTCTATAAATTTCCCTCTCCTGAGGGAGAGGGGGGACCGCGGAGCGGTTGGTGAGGGTAATTATGCTTTTATTTTAAAAGAACTCTCTCATAAGATAAACATTCATAATTACCCTCATCCGGTCGCGGGCGACCACCTTCTCCCAAAGGGAGAAGGGAACTGTTGGTACTATTTCAGAATTTCGTTTAATTCCTTTAGGTACTCCGGATTCTTCCCCATGCCGTTATGTGCTTGTCCGGGAAGTGTAATTAATTTATCATTGGGTTTAAATAATTCTTTTAATCTCACCGATGCATTATAATCTATCACTTCATCTTTATCCCCATGAAAAATAACAATCGGCGACTTACACGCCTTTACAAATTCGTTGGTCTCTAATTTATATTTTAATAAAAATGTTGGAACAAATGGATAATTCTGTTTCATCATATCCGTTAAGCTATAATAAGGCGCTTGCAATATTAAAAGTTTGGGATTATTAGTAGAAGCAATTTTTGCTGCCGGACCGGTACCTATTGAATAACCCAAAACAATAATATTATTTTCAGCGTAGTGTAATTTTAAACTATCGTAGGCTGTTTGTAGCGCATCAAACAATTGATCCTGACTTTTTATTTTACCGCTGCTTTTTCCATAACCAGGATAATCGATCATGTAGCAATCGTAATTTCTATCTGTATAAATATTTGCAACATTTCCCCAGCTTTCTAAAGAACCGGCGTTGCCGTGTAAATAAAAAATTACGCCTTTTGTAGTATCAGCTTTAAACAAAATTCCATTTAAGAATTCATCATCTTTTATTTTGATATTCCATTCTTTGAAATTCTGCTTAAATTCATATTTAAAATCAGTTGCTAATTTGGCAGGATGAAAGATCATTTTCTCCTGCATAAAATACATGAGCGTGCATAAAATAATGTACATGATTAAAAGTATTTTAAATATCTTGATGAGGAGTTTTTTCAATGAAGTTTTGTTAACGGTTTCCAAGCAGGCGTAGTTTTTTGCATGTCCAAGTTATGCATTTGAGCGTTAACACGCAAAAAATTATGCTTGCTTGGTGTTACAGGTAGTTTGCCCACACCCAGCTTAACTTCTGCTCGGGTGTCCGCATATTTTTATTTTTTATTATTAAATTTTAAGCCAAGAATACTCATTAAAGATTTCACGTCTTTAATTGTCAGTTTTAAATCCATTGCTATTTCAGGAAGCGTATACCTGTCAGCAACTAATTTAGTTAGTCGTTCGTCAATAGGCGATAATTTTTTTACGTTTTTGTTCGGTTTTGTATTGTCTTTATTAACCGATGATTCTTTTTTATAAGTGGGAAGAATAATATTTTTTATAGGAATCTCTTTTTGTGGAATTATTTTTTTTGGTGATTTATTTTCGGTCGGATTTTTGTCTACTTTAATATGGTTTTCTACAAGTCTTGATAAGTCAGTAATTTCAGCATCTTTTTCTTGGACCTGGGATTTTAGGTCTTCCATTTCTGTTTTAAGAACGGAAACCATTTCATTAAGGATTTTGTTCTTTTCAATTACACCATTGATAAATTCTCGGTCAATTAATCCTTGATTATTTGCCTCATTTGCAAATTGAATAACCCTGTCGTGAACAATCATTTCTTTTTCGCTAATCTTTCTGGTGAAAATTAACCCTTCAAGTGAAGTGCAACGGCTTAACGCAACATATAATTGACCATGGGCAAACATGCCTCTTCCAGAATCAATAATTATGTCATCGAATGTTAAGCCTTGGCTTTTATGGATTGTTATTGCCCATGCGAGTTTAACGGGATATTGCTCGAATGTTCCTGTTTCTTCGGTTTCAATCTGTCTTTTTGAATTATTGAATTTATATTCTACTTTTTGCCATTCTGATTTTTCAACATAATAGTCTTTCTCTTTATTTTCTTTTTTAATGCGAACTTTTATGCTTTCAGCTGAGATTGAAATGACTTTACCAATAGTGCCGTTTACCCATCTATTTTGTGGGTCATTTTTTACAAACATAATTTGCGCACCAACTTTTAGAATAAGAATTAATGGTACAG
>JANYCL010000434.1 GCA_025360355.1 Sphingobacteriaceae bacterium | reverse complement strand
ATTATACTTATAATGGTTTTATATTATTTACCTGGTTGTATTATTATAATAAACTACAGTATAACGAATACGTGGGGAAGCAAAGAGAAGAATTAGAGAGGACGGAAGCAGACAGGGACCATGAAGCAGAAATTGCTATTCAAAATTAAGTAAAATTTGCCCTTTGTAAAATAAATTTTTTTTCAAAAATATGCTGTTTAACTCTTTCGGATTTTTATATTTCTTCATAGTTGTTACGGCACTTTATTTTTTTATTCCACACAAAATAAGATGGATGCTTTTATTGGCAGCCTCTTGTTTTTTCTACATGTTCTTCAAGCCTGAGTACATTCTTATTTTAGCTTTCACCATTGTCATCGATTATTACGCAGGGATCCTTATTGAAAAACAAATTGAGAAAAGAAAAAAGAAAAAATATTTAATAATGAGTTTGATCGCTAATATTGGTGTGTTAGCAATTTTTAAATATTATAATTTTATTAATGGAAACATTACCGGCTTATGTAATTTGTTCAGGATTCATAATTCTATTCCATACTTGAGCATTGTTTTGCCAATAGGATTATCATTCCACACCTTCCAGGCTATGAGTTATACGATTGAAGTATATCGTGGTAAACAAAAAGCGGAGACCCATTTCGGAATTTATTCTTTGTACGTAATGTTCTATCCGCAATTAGTGGCCGGACCAATTGAACGTCCTCAAAATATCTTGCCGCAGCTTCATAAAGAAAATAAATTTAGTTTTGAGAATGCACTTTTGGGAAGTAATCTCATTATTATTGGTCTGTTTAAAAAAATGGTTATTGCCGATCGGCTTGCTGTTTATGTTAATCAGGTCTATCATAATTTAGATACTTCAACAACTTTGTCGGCGTGGATGGCGGCTATTTTTTTCTCATTACAAATTTATTGCGATTTCTCCGGATATTCTGATATTGCACGCGGCACTGCAAAATTTATGGGTTATGATCTGATGTTGAATTTCGACAGGCCATATTTAGCAAGATCAATTACTGAATTCTGGACGCGCTGGCACATTTCATTATCATCCTGGTTTAAAGATTATTTATATATTTCATTGGGTGGTAACCGTGTTTCAAAATTAAAATGGTGCCGGAATATTCTAATTGTATTTTTAATAAGTGGTTTATGGCACGGTGCAAGTATTACGTTTATAATTTGGGGAGCGCTGCATGGAATTTATGTTTTAATCGAATCTTTATTCCCAAAAATGACAGCGCCATCACCGGTTATAAAATTGGTAGGGCAATTAAAAGTATTTGTTTTAGTAACAATAGCATGGGTGTTTTTTAGAGCAGCGAGTATTGATGAAGCGATGCATATGTTGAAATTAATGTTCAGCACCGATTTCTCTTTGAACATGACGCAATTAGCCGCAGGTAAAGGTCCTTTTAATTTAGCGCTGACTTTTTTAGCAATAGTTTTTTTAATGCTGACTTATTTTTTGCCAAGAGACATGCAATTCAAAAATATAAAGTCGAATGTTGTTTTTTTAACTATCACATTATTTTTATTATTTATTTTAAGCAAAGATGCACAAGGAGAATTCATCTATTTCCAATTTTAGGAAATATGTAATTAAAATACTGGTTCCTGTTCTGCTTATAGTGGGAATGATCTCCGCTGCGTTTTGTTTTTTATTTGAGAAAAAAATCATTCTTGCAAATGAAAATTGCGGCGCATACAAAATTAACCGAATTATTAATTTAAACGACCCTACTGAAATCCCCATTATTGGATCTTCAAGGGCTGAAGCGAGTTTCATTCCTGAAATTCTAGGACCAAATTATTTTAATTACGGATTAGAAGGAACGCAGGAGAATGTGATGTTGTTTTTTATTAAAGAAGAATGTAAAAAGAAGAATAAAAGATCTTCTGTGATCATTGCGAATATTGATCTGGATGGGATCAATACTAAAACAGGAGATATTGCCAATTATTTATACAACTCCAATGATCCGGAAGTAAAAAAATTACTTGGTGCTGATTATAAATTACAATATTCTATTCCATTTGTAAAATATGTCGGACAATTTGAAAATTATTTGCGTTACTATTTAAATAACCGAATGCAATTGACGAAATATTCGAAAGATGGAGCTTTTATTGATAAAACTGTTTTACCTCAAAAAATGATCGATGACTTGATCAAATATCGACGGGAACATCAGGATGTTTTTTTGCATGAGGATAAATTAAAGAAAGAGTTTTTCAAAACCATTAATGAAAATAAGGGCCGCTATTTTGTTTTCGTTGTGCCGCCTTATCATTCTTGTTATTTCACAAACTATAAAAATCCTGAGGATGCTAAAGCTTTTGTGAATGAATTAAGAGCTCTAGCTAATGTGAGAGTTTTTGATTTCAGTTCTGTTATTTATCCTGACAGTTTATTTATTAATACAACGCATTTAAATTATAACGGCGCGGTAAGATTCACTAAAGAATTTAAAGATAGTTTGACAACCGTAAAAATTACTAATTTTAAATAATGAAGATCCTTGTTCTATATGAAGAATTGGCGTTGTATTTAATTAACGGCTTTAATGTTGTTGCAGATAAAAGTAATTGTGAGATACTCATCATCAGTAAAAAAATAAATTCAGTTGCTCCTTTTAAATTTGAGAACGTTCATAAAAATATTACGATTAAGGAACGCGAAGTTTTTACGCAAGAACAATTAATATCCCTTGCAAAAGATTTTAAACCAGATTTTGTTTTCATTGGAGGATGGATCCATAAACCTTATCTGAAAATTGTAAAAACTCTCCAAGTAAAAACTGTTATTGCTTTTGATAATCAATGGAAAGGAACTTTAAGACAGATCTTTGGTTGTCTTTATTTTAAACTGACACTAAAAAAATATATTTCAAATGCTTTTGTTGCCGGACAAAAACAATTTGATTTTGCAAAACATTTAGGTTTTCCTGATTCTAATATTACTAAGGGTTTATACTGTTGTGATTTTTCTTTATTCAGTTCATACGCGAGGTTAAAAACTGAAAAAGAGTCAAACATTCCTAAAAGATTTTTATATGTGGGTAGATATGCTTCCGAAAAAGGAATTGAAGATCTATGGAAAGCATTCATTCAGATGCAAACTGAAAATCCCTCCGAATGGGAGTTATGGTGTTTGGGTAAAGGAAATATTGATCCGTTTGTTCATCCGAAAATTAAACATTTTGGTTTTTTACAGCCTTATGAAATGGCAAATATCATTAAAGACACGGGGGTTTTTGTATTACCCAGTTCTTTTGAGCCCTGGGGTGTTGTGGTGCACGAATATGCTGCGGCCGGCTTTCCCATCCTTTGTTCCAATGAAGTGGGGGCTATAGATTCCTTTTTAGTCGAAAATAGTAATGGATTTACATTTGAAGCGGGAAATATTACGCAATTAAAGCAGAAATTGAATAAATTTACCCTAATGCCTAATGCCGACTTAGTTGTTATGTCGCAAAAAAGCTTCGGATTAGCTTCAAAACTAACTCCCGAGATCTGGGCAGATAAATTAATGAGTATTATAAATTTATGAGTCAGAAAAAAATTTTAGTAACAGGTGGTGCAGGTAATATTGGCAGCGCATTAGTGAAAGCGCTTATCGCCGATAAAAATAATTACGTTATCGTTGTCGATAATTTAAGTACGGGCGACCGTGAAAAATTACCGAAGCTCGATAACGCGAATTTTAAATTTGTGAAAGCGGATTGCAATAATTACCAGCAATTAGCGCCGATCATGTACTCTAATAATTTCGATTATGTTTTCCATTTTGCTGCTGTTGTTGGCGTTCAGCGTACGCAGCTTCATCCTATTTTAGTTTTAGATGATATTGATGGAATTAAAAATATTTTGTCGCTTGCGAAAAACTGTAGTGTTAAGCATGTTTATTTTTCTTCTTCTTCTGAAGTTTATGGAGAGCCGGTTGAGATCCCTCAAAACGAATATAAAACTCCGCTTAATTCACGCGTGCCTTATGCTGTTGTGAAAAATGTTGGGGAATGTTTTTTTAGAAGCTATTGGCAGGAATATCATTTGCCTTATACAATTTTCCGTTTCTTTAATACGTACGGACCAAATCAAAGTACCGATTTCGTAATTCCGCGCTTTTTATCTTGTGCTCTGAAGGGAGAGCCAATTACAATTTATGGAGAAGGTTCTCAAACAAGAACATTTACTTACGTAGATGATACTATCGATACAATTATTAAAATTTTCAATAATAATTTATTGAGTAATGACGTGATCAATATTGGAAGTGATAAATTAATGACCATTCTTGATCTCGCGAAAGCAATTATAAAAATTTCAGATTCAAAATCACAAATACATTTTTTACCGCCTTTAGGAGAAGGGGATATGACCAGACGTCAGCCTGATAATTCTAAAATGAAAGAAATATTGGCGAGGGATCTGAAATCGCTTGAAGATGGGGTTAAAATATTAATGAATGATCCTTTGTTCCTGAAATTGATCAAGGTTAAATAATATGTGCGGCATTGCAGGGTTTACAATAGCAACTGGTGATAATAAAAATTACTCTTCTGTTATTTCTGCAATGGTTGAATCTCTTAAACACCGTGGACCAAACGCACAAAGCAGTTGGAATAACGAAACAATTTATCTTGGTCATGCCCGTTTATCAATTATTGATCTTACTGAAAGTGCAAATCAGCCCATGCACAGTGGTGATGGGCGTTATGTTATTATTTATAATGGTGAATTATATAATTACAAAGATCTGAAACTCGAACTGCAACGCATGGCGCAGGGCAATACTAATTTGCCTTACAATTTCAAAACTAATTCAGATACAGAAGTTATTTTAGCGGCATATCAACGTTGGGGAACTGATTGTCTGAGCAAATTTAATGGCATGTTTGCTTTTGCGTTGTATGATACGATTGATAAAACTTTATTTATTGCAAGAGATAGAGTAGGAATTAAACCTCTGTATTATGCTTATGTAAATGATCAATTGGTCTTTGCTTCTGAAGTTCGTTCTATTTTAAGTTCAGGTCTTGTTGAACGTAAATTGAACCGCAATGCTATTAACGAATATTTTTTATATCAAACAGTTCACGCTCCCAATACCATTATTGAAAATGTGAAAATGTTAATGCCCGGTCATTATATGTTTATGAAAGACGGTGATGTGACCATAAAAAAATATTGGGACTTAAATAATTTCACATCCGGATTAAACAATTTAGATTACAAACAAACCTGTGCTAAAACAAAAGAGCTGTTGTTTCAGTCGGTGGAGAGAAGATTAGTAGCAGATGTTCCTTTCGGTGCTTTTTTATCCGGGGGAATTGATTCGAGTGCCGTTGTTGGGATCATGAGTAAGATGTCCTCAAAAAAAGTAGAAACATTTAACATTTCGTTTGATGAAAGTGAATTTTCTGAAGCAAAATACGCGAAAAAAATTGCGGAACAATTTGGAACGGATCATCACGAAATAAAATTGTCTCCAGAAGATTTTTTAAAACAATTGCCTGAATCTTTAAATGCTCTAGATCATCCGAGTGGTGATGGTCCGAATACTTATGTTGTTTCTAAAGCGACAAAACAAGCGGGAATTACAATGGCTTTATCCGGTTTGGGTGGTGATGAAGTTTTTGCTGGCTATGATGTTTTTAAACGGATGGCGGAAATAAATAGAAAGAATTATCTGAATATGTTCCCTGCCTGGATGCGAAAAATGCCTGCATCTGTTTTGAAAGCGAAGAATAAGTCAGTTGCAGGAGATAAGATCTATGAAGTTCTTTCTCAGGAAAAAGTAAATGTAGTATCAGCTTATCCTATATCACGCAAAGTTTTTTCTGAAGATCAAATGAGCGATCTTTTAAATGGTAACTTGAAAAATAATTTGGTGTCGCTTGTTGAGGGTGTTAAAAAAACAGACAAAGAACATTTATTGTCTTACGTTTCGTCACTCGAGATAAATACTTACATGCAAAATATTTTATTGAGGGATACCGATCAAATGAGCATGGCTGTTGCTTTGGAAGTCCGTGTTCCGTTCTTAGACCATAAATTATTGGAATTTGTTTTAGGAGTGAATGATGAATTCAAATATCCTTCAACACCAAAAAAATTATTGACTGATTCGTTGGAGGGCTTATTGCCTATTGAAATAATTAACCGTCCTAAAATGGGTTTTACATTGCCATGGAAGGATTGGATGAAGAATGAATTAAGAGCTTTTTGTGAACGGAACATAAATTCATTAGCAAAACGTGATTTTGTAAATGACGAGGCTGTATTAAATCTGTGGCAACAATTTTTAAAAGATGATGCACGCGTTTCGTGGTCGAGGGTTTGGCATTTAATTGTTTTAGAGAATTGGTTAACGAAAAATAATATTAATTGACAAAAAAGAACATAGCTGTTTTAATTGATTGGTATTTGCCCGGTAATAAAGCAGGCGGACCGGTAAAATCAGTTTATTCCATGCTGAATTTATTGAAAGATGAATTTAATTTTTTTGTCATCACCACGAATTGCGATCTGGGTTCAAAAATTCCTTATAAGGGAATTAAGTCCAATACCTGGACAAAACATAATGATATTCCGGTTTATTATTTTTCGAAGGAAAAATTGAAGTCTAAAAATATTTTGGATGTGATTAACGGGGTCAAGCCTGATATTATTTATTTAAATAGTTTTTGGTCGTATAATTTTTCTCTATTACCATTACGTTTTGAAAAAGCAGGAAAATTAAAGGCAGATATTGTTTTAGCACCACGTGGTATGTTAGGGAAAGGCGCGATGTCGATAAAACCTTTGAAGAAGAAATTGTTTTTATCCTTATTGAAATTCGTTAATCTCCACTCTAAAACAATTTTTCATGCGACAAATTCCGGAGAAGAACAGGAAATCAAAAAGATTCTAAAGAAAGCGAATGTAAGAATTGCAGCAAACATAAATTCAGCACAATTAGTTGAGAAAAGAACGATCACAAAAGAAGTTGGAGAACTTAAATTATTTTATTTGTCGCGCGTTGCTAAAGTGAAAAATCTCCATTACGCTTTAGATATTTTAAGTAAGATTCAAATAAAAGGAAAGATCACTTACGATATTTATGGTTCATTGGAAGATAAATTATATTGGAGTCAATGTGAAACTATCATTAAGAGAATGCCTAAGAACATCACCGTAAATTATAAAGGCGATTTAAGTTTTGAAGAAGTCCAGCCAATGATTGATAAATATCATTTTTTATTCCTCCCAACTTTAAATGAAAATTTTGGACACAGCATTTACGAATCGTTAATGAGTGCTTGTCCTGTTATTATTAGTGATACTACTCCGTGGAATGGAATTAATGAAGTAGGTTGCGGCTTTGCAATTAAATTAAAGGATAGGAATGAATTTGAGAATGTGATAAAAAGTCTGATTTCATTTGATGATGAGCTTTACAAGTATATTTGCAAAAATTGCACTATCTTTATGAAGGAAAAAATTAATACGGAAACTGATTTAAAAGCATACAAAGTTTTATTTGCATGAGCGATAAACCAAAAACAGATCTGTCGAAATTCAAAAACACCTGGTTTAAAATGGGCGCGAATCCTTTTAAAGTTTACATGTGGTATTTTGCGAAAGAGATGTTCATTCATTCTGCTTTTCCGTTCAATGGTTTCCGCAGATTTATTTTGCGCTTGTTCGGTGCTAAAATTGGTAAAGGTGTTGTTCTAAAACCGCACGTCATCATAAAATTCCCATGGAACCTAACAATTGGTAATAATGTTTGGATCGGCGAAAATGTTTGGATAGAAAATCAAGCGCATGTTACGATTGAAGATAATTGTTGTATTTCACAGCGCGCGATGATCATCACCGGCAATCATGATTACCGTAAAATAACTTTTGATCTTATCATAGGAGAAGTAATTATGAAAGAAGGCGCATGGTTAGGTGCTGATGCAAAACTTTGTCCGGGTACTATCATGCAATCTCATTCCATTGTCACCGTTGGTTCTGTTGCTTCCGGAATTTTAGAACCTTATTCAATTTATCAGGGGAATATGGCGGTGAAGATCAAGGATAGGAAGATGGAATAAATGGGGAGTGGCTTCGGCTAAGCTCTGCCACCGAATTGATTTCTGGCATGGTTTTTGGTTGTCAATAAAGCATGAAAAATTTACTTTATTTAGTCTTGTTATTTTTTTCGCTTCGGTCATCATCCCAATGTACATATAGTGTAGTCGCGAGTTATACCGCGCCATCGTGCCCGACTTGTTGTGATGGAATAATTGCAGCCAGTGTTCAGGGAGTAATCTGCTCAAATGCCACTTCTACTTTACAACCACTGGGAATCTCTACTGCGAATTGGACTTACCCTAATCTTTGTGCAGGTTCG
>JANYCL010000433.1 GCA_025360355.1 Sphingobacteriaceae bacterium | reverse complement strand
TTTCTTTTCTTTTATTATTTCGATCCGCGGTTTCATTTAATTCTCGATTTCGATATCGTATTTATTCAGGAGCCCACTTATTTCAGATAAAGAAAATTTTGCTTTTTTAATTCTGTTTATTTCCGGATCAATTGAAAAATTGACTGAACCTCTCAGGTCAGCTTTTTCCAATATGGTATTTTCAAATTTCGTGTTGCTTAGATCGGAATTATTGAAAATAGAATTACTCAGATCGCATTCAGAAAAGTCGGCCTCTTGTAATTGACAGTTCTTAAAAATAATTTTCTTAAGTTTTAATTTATAAAACGAAGAGTGATTAAGGTTACAACTGTCAAAATTAATTTCTAAACCAAAAGGATTACATTTTTCAAATAACAGACCAAGCATTTTACAATCTTTGAATTTTACGCCTTGCAAAACCGTTTTGTTTAATTGGGCCAGACTTAAATTGCAGGAATTAAATTCGCAATTCACAAATTTAAATTCCGAAAAATTGAAGTTGGAAAGATCACAATTGGCGAATTTGCAATTTTCGTATTCTCCAATGACTAAAGGAGTGGTTTTTAGATCGAGTTTATCAAATATTCTTCCCGGAATATGATTCATTATTTATTTTTCAAAAAATCACCATCCACAATTAATAATTTAACTCCATTTTCTGTTTGAGAACGGTGTGAACTTAAATTATCCGACACCACAAAACTTTCGCCTTTGTGCAATTTTGTTTTTTCTCCGGTTTTTAATTCAGTTGTAAAATCTCCTTCTAAAACATGAACAAAATGTCCTTTCTCACACCAGTGGTCGGCTAAATAGCCGGGTAAATATTCGACAATGCGAATTCTTAGATCACCAAATTGAAGTGTTTGCCAGGTCGCAGTTCCTGTTTCGCCTTTGTATTCCACTTTTTCTATTGTGGTCCAGTCGATGGTTGTGAAGGGGATATTGCTCATTTAGTAATTTTGGTTTATTTTGAAAAGATGCAAGTAATCATTTTGTTTTTATATAAATGTGTTTGATGTTTTTATTGCCGGTCTCGCGCTGATCGATTTCGAAACGGTTTGTGCTTTTTATGAGAGGCAATAATTTTGAGAAACCATAATTTCTTGGATCAAAATCAGTTTTCTTTTTCAGGATAAAACTTCCCAGTTCTCCTAAAAATGTCCAGCCGCTTTCGTCTGCAAGATCTATTACGCTTTCAGTTAACAAATGTATCAATGCTTCATCAACTTTATTTAAAGGATGACTTTCTGTTTTTACTTTGTTTGGTTTGCCTGATTCTTTTATTGCAGATTTTACAGATTTTAAGATCTCTATGTAAACAAACTTATCACAAGCTTTAATAAATGGTGATGGAGTTTTTTTCTCACCGATCCCGATAACTTTCATGCCCGCTTCTCTTAACCGGGTTGCTAACCGAGTAAAATCACTATCGCTCGATACAATACAAAACCCATCTACTTTTTCGGAATATAAAATATCCATTGCGTCTATTATCAAGGCGCTGTCGCTGGAATTCTTTCCTGTTGTGTAGCTGTATTGCTGAATTGGAGTTATTGCGTTTTCAAGCAATACATTTTTCCATCCTGCAAGAGTAGGGCGGGTCCAGTCGGCATAAATTCTTTTAATGGTGGGAGTCCCGCTTTTTGCGATCTCTTCTAACATTTCTTTTATGTGAGAATAAGGCACATTATCAGCATCAATTAAAACGGCGAGGCGTAGGTCAGTCATAGTTCTTTAATTTGTGAGCAATAAAGTTAAGTTATTAATGGTCGGATTGCAAATCAAAAACTATGCTTTCTCAATATTTAAAAACAACTGCTTATGCTGTTTTTTAAAAACATTCTGCATAAAGCCTTTTATGGGTAGAGGAGATTTGAAAGTAACAGTTTCATGAATGTGGGAATATTCACCTTCTGATGTAATTGCAAAGTTCATTTCTAGGTGGGTCATTTTCATAACCACAGCTTTGATGTTAACGGTTTTGGTTGCCGGGTCTCCTGTAACCTTTGCAAAATATTTAAAAGTGTAGGGAATAAATAGAACTTTTAATTTCTCGTACACTTTGTAATTGCCATCACGAAGATCATCCGTTTTAAAAATGATAGGATGAATACTCACGAATTTTTTCATGTCTGTGAGATAATCGAAAACGAAAGCTGTAGATTTTTTTATTTTGTGATCAAGAATCATTGATCTTCTTTCTTCTGAAACTTATGCACTTTTTTAGTCCCTGCATACATTTCAAATTTAAACAGACGGCATTCGAGGGAACCGTTGAACAAAGTTATTTTGCGGGTAGGGCGGAGGCCAATATATTTTGCAGCATCTAAATTAGAAGTAATGATCCACGCCGTCCAACCGCTGAAATCTTTTTTTAGTTTATCTCCAATTTGTTTGTAAAAACCTTCAATGTCTTCTTTCTTCATCCGTTCATCATAAGGCGGATTCAATAATACAGTTCCCATTGGTTTATCAACAGTAATATCAAAAAAAGATTTGCGTGTAAATGTTATCGCGTCATCAACTTTTGCAACAGCAGCGTTAACTTTTGAAATATTTATGCTTTTATCAGAGATGTCGTTCGCTAAAATATTTGGAATATCTTCCTTGATGCGACTAACACTTGCTTCGTGAATAGTATCGTATAATTTCTCATCGTAATTTTTCCAGCGCATGAAACCAAATTCTTTTCTGAAAATTCC
>JANYCL010000413.1 GCA_025360355.1 Sphingobacteriaceae bacterium | reverse complement strand
TTTTACGGTAAATCTTCAGATTATACGATCATAGCCCTCTTACCTAATTATCTCGAGCGTAAAGGTTCATCTTTGGTTTATATGTTTGATACGCTTATTAAGAATACAGGTAATCCGTTAAGTGGTTTTTTTCTTGAAGATCTTGATAAGCTTATTTCTGTTTTAGAAACATTAAAACAAAAAAACAAAAAAATACTTTTGATCGGTGTTACGTATGCTTTATTGGATCTGGCAGAAAAAGATATTATGCTAAATGATAATTTTATTGTCATGGAAACGGGTGGCATGAAAGGTAAACGTGAAGAAATTTTAAAGGAAGAACTACACCATATCCTAAAACAAAAATTGGGAGTTACAACTATACACAGCGAATATGGCATGACAGAATTATTATCGCAAGCTTATTCAAAGGGTGATGGTGTGTTTGATTGTCCGCCATGGATGAAAGTTTTGGTGCGTGATATTGAAGACCCTTTAAATTATGTAAAGAAAAATAAAACCGGAGGTTTAAATATCATTGATCTGGCCAATATAAATTCGTGTTCATTTATAGCAACGCAGGACTTAGGAAGATCAAAAGGTAACGGACAATTTGAATTATTGGGAAGATTTGATAATAGTGATATCCGCGGATGTAATTTAATGGTAAGTTAAAATAAGTTTGTTTTATACGTATAGATTTATTATGTTTGTCGTATGGATGCAAAAATTACACTTTCTTTCGATGAAAGGGTCATAAAAAAAGCTAAGCAATACGCAGAAAAACAAAACATTAGTCTTTCAAGGCTAATGGAAATGCTTTTAGATAAAATAACGGCTAACAATTATAAAAACCTCGAAGAAATGCCTATAGCCGATTGGGTAAACGAAATATCAGAGGGCAGATCCGAGTATCTTATTAAACAAAAAAAACGGGCGGTATTAAAAAAAGATTTTTTTGAAAAACGCAAATGAAAGTATTTTTAGACGCGAATGTTTTAATTTCAGTTTTGAATAAAGAGTATCCGGTTTTTACATACAGTTCCAGGATCTTAAGCAGCACACATCATGGATTAAAATTGGTTACTTCACCGCTTTGTCTGGCTATTGCTTTTTATTTTAGTGAGAAAAAAAGCGGAAGAGCAATGGCTAAAGCCAAAATAAATACTTTAAGCAAACATATTGGGATCACAGAGATGAATAAAGGCACGGTTTTAAAAGCATTAGAAAACAAAAAGGTTTTGGATCTTGAAGATGGCTTAGAGTATTATTCAGCTATTGGAAACGATTGCAAATTTATTGTTACAGAAGACCTGAAAGATTTTTATTTTTCAGATATAGAAGTGTTGGATAGCAGGTCGTTTTTTGAGAGATATATTAAAAAATAAAATGGATAAAGATTTTTTCGATTCGGTTTATCAGGTGGTGCGTTTAATTCCTAAAGGCAGAGTAACAAGTTACGGTGCTATTGCGAAATATTTAGGATCGGCGGGCTCTTCGCGGATCGTGGGTTATGCAATGAATGCAGCACACAGTCAAAAACCTAAAGTACCTGCACATAGAGTAGTAAACAGGAATGGCGAATTAACCGGCAAACATCATTTTGCTACGCCATACCAAATGCAGGAATTATTAGAGAAGGAAAAAATAAAAGTGAAGAATGATAAAATAATCGATTTCAAAAATCTATACTGGGATCCAACAGAGAATTTGAAATTTTAAAACGGAACAAATGTCAAACCCAACATAAAATTAAACCGCTGAGTAGGATATTTTTCCCAACGTTGATAGCGCATATTAGCAAGATTGTGGAAGTTTATAAAGAAGCTTAACATTTTACTATAACGATACTCGGCGCCTAAATTACAATCAACCATACCTTTTAAATTTAATGGCGCCGTAACAACATTTGGATTTTCGGATGTCTTAGTCAATGCCCACTGATTACCGATAACAAATACATCAGCTTTAATTAAAATTTTACTTTTTAAATTATATAATGCTGAAAAAGTGAAATCATAATTTGGTTTGTGAAAAGGTTTCGATAATGTATCATCAATCTTATAAGAATAATAATTTCCCTTTGCAATGAAATGAATTTTTTCTTTGTATTGGTATTTTACTGAGCCGCCAACCGTCAATAATTGAGTATTAGCATAAAGAACTTTAAACTTATTATCCATTAAGGTTTGATCACCTGTATAATCAATTATAAAATAATGCATGTTGTCGTACCAACCGTAACTAACTTTTGTATCGTAACTGGTTGTTGAACTTAAATTCCCTCTTAATCCGCCAAAAATATTTAATTTATTATTAGTGTTAGCATAATTTACTTGTGGGTTAATAAATGGATTTTCATTCGTTAAACTTCTGTAACTGTTTTTAATTAATCCGCCTGATAAACCTGCATAAGGAATAATTATACTCTCATAAACATCATAATAAGCATTTAACTGCGGTGCGAAATAAAATTTGGTCTGTGTATTAAAAGCATCCACAGTCGCCTTCACACCCAGATCTGCGTGCCATTTTTTTCCGTTGGCTTCAAAATAAGGATTCACGGAAAAAATAAAATCGTTAAGGGTATCTTTTGGTTTTTTGTGATTATAGTAATCCGCTAAAATGTTCACATGAAAACTTTCTTTCTGAATGAATGTACTTAGATCTGTATTTAATTTCACGTTATTTTCTGCAGCATTATACAGATCCCGCAAATTGTAATACGATAATTTAATAGTGTGATTTAATTTACTACTGTCGGTATAATGACTCTGCAATTTAACACTAGGCTCAAATAATTGAAATGCTTGTTTAGTAAAATCTTTGTCAGTTATTTTATTTAGAGTGGTATCAAAACCATAATAATGTACAACATTGCGTTTATAATTAAAATCACCGCTTAAAGTATGTTTCTTGTAAAATTTCTTCGCAAATAATTCTGCTTCATTATCACTGAATCCGCTGTAACCAACATCTTTTAAATGCGACATAGAAGAAAAATGTTTGTAATGCACACCGTAAGCCATATCACGAGAACGGGTACTGTTAATCCAAGCTTCACCATAAGGCATATTGTAAATAGGACCGTAACCAACCTTTATTAATGAATGATATAATTTAGTTAAAGGTTCATTCTGCATTTTTGCAGGCTTAATTGGTTCCACTGTATATTTTGGGAATAATGGATTTGAAGTAATGCCATATTTTCCGGTATGTATTCGCTGAACAGTGTCTCTTATCTCCGGTAGCTCGGTGTATTTAACGGCATCTTTAATAGTTGGTTGAAATTCACTCTCCGCATGAAAATTAATATCATTCATATTAGTTTGCGACTTCATAATAGAAGCATTCCCGAAAAATAAGATCAGGACAAAAAGCCAAATTCCAGAATGATATTTTTTTAGGTTCTGCATTTTTTAGTTTGGTATAGTTATTACCGGTTGTTTTTTTGTTGTATCCGGAACTGCAAATAATTTTTCATCGGAACCGCTCGTGTTAAATTCAACTTTCATTTCAGTTTGTTTTGGTTGTTCTTTCAATGCTTTGGCTTCTTCCATTAATTTTATTTGTGCCAAACGTGCATTTACTTCATCAATGTATTCCTGTTTTGGTTTACCATCCAAAATTGATTGTAAAATAATTTTGGCATCTTCTATTTGGTTTCTTGCAGCATAACTATCGGCAATCAACAACATACCTTTTGCATTCCAGTCGTCATTTGTATAAGCGAAACTGAATAAAGTGTTGATCACCTTTTCACATTCTTTATAATCTTGTTTGTTGAAATGAATTCTTGCGATATAATAATAAGCTTCAGCTCCGGTTACATTTTTCGAGAATTTAGCAATGTTTCTGAACTCCATTAATGCATCATCATAACGTTGTGTTTCAAATAATGATTTTGCTTTTATGTATTTAGCTTCGTTAGTTTGTTGCGGATTTAATTTTTCTGTTCCTAAAACTTTATTGCCTTCAGCTAAAGCGACTTCAAACTGATTTAAATAAAAAGCACAACGCATCGCGCCGAGCTTTGCAATTAATTTATTAGCGGGTGTTTCTGCAATTTCCTGCATTTGCATAAAAAGAGGTAAAGCTTCTTCGTATTTTTTGTCTTTAAATAATAAATAAGAAGCTTTGTTCAAAGAAGTTTCAGTATAAATGCTGCGCGATTTAGAAATTACATATCTATAAGCGGGTAGGGCTTTTTCGAATAAACCTTTGCTATAAGTACATTCTCCGTAACAGAATTGAGCTTCTGTAATGTATTTTCCTTCCGGGAATTTAGCAATGTAGCTTTCAAATTTAGGCATTGCTTCATCACAATTTGTTTTGTTATAGTAAGCTTCTTTCGCAGACTCATATAAAGCTTTTTCAACCTGATCAACTGACAAAGGATTTCCAATGGAAGCAAAATATTTTTCCATCTCTTCAATTTTACCTTTTGTTTCAAATGTTTTTCTGATCATTGGTAAAACTTCCCTTGCATCATCACTTTTCGGATCTTTTTGTACGATCTTATCAAAATATTCAAATGCTTTCTCGTCTTCTTTTTTATTGTAATAGATCAAACCAATTCCTGCTAAAGATGGATTTACGAATGAAGATTTAGGATAATTAGTCAGAACCTTTTCATAATAAACTTTTGCATCTTCACCATTGTTCTGGTCTTTCAAATAAGTTTCAGCAATTTCAAAAATGGCAGCGCTTAAATAATTTGATTTTGGGAAATGAGTTTCAATGTATTTGAGATCGTTTATTTTTTCTTTGTTGTTCTTTAATAAACCGCTGCACAATGCTTTTTGATAGTAACTATAATCAACATCCGTTTTATTCAAAGCAATTGCTGTTTCGTAATAATCTGCCGCCTGATTGAAATCCCTGTTCATGAAATAACAATCGGCTGCACGAACATTTGCATCGGCAGTTTTATTTAAATTCTCAGCACTTTTATTAAGAATGTATTTTCTGAATTCAATATTTGCTGAAGCGTAATCTCCTTTTTCTTTCCTCTGAAAATAAGCGTAAGCTAAATTGTAATGTGTTTTTTCAAATTCTCCCAAGTTTACATTACCGGGAACCAATAAAAAATTCTTCCATGTTTCAATTGCTGTTCCGTAATCTTTGCGCTGATAAGATATTTCTCCCATCCAATAGTTCGACAAGGCATTATAAATTTTATCTGCATTAATGCCGATCGCTTTTTTAAATTGCTTTTCAGCATTATCAAGATCATTATTATTGAAAAATTCAACTGCTTTAAAGAAAACCAGTTTTTCGTAAGTGGCTTTAATGATAGGGTCCTGACTATCTAAACTTTCAATGCTTGTAATTGCTCTTTCGTAATTTTTG
>JANYCL010000407.1 GCA_025360355.1 Sphingobacteriaceae bacterium | reverse complement strand
AATGCTTGAGATGAAAATAATTTCCCTTAAATTATTTTCATCTCAAGCATTACTACTATTTATTTAGCAATGATCATCTTCTTTGTGATCTTTGATCCATCAATATCCAGTGTATAATAATAAACACCACTTTCCAGATTTTTTGGTTCAAATAAAGTTTGATAAATACCGGCCGGCATTTTATCATCAACCATTTTTATATAAGTTCTTCCAAATAGATCTGTAACAGTAAGTAAAACTTTGGAAGTTTTTTGAAGTCGGTACTCAATAACAGTACTTGAAGAAAACGGGTTTGGATAATTTTGCAGAAGCTCAAAACCAAACGGATTATTTATCTTTTCAATTCCTATTGGAGGATTACAAGGTTCAGGCGCATCAGTGATCGTAAGGTTTGGATTTACTTGTGTAGCTCTTAAAACCATACTTAAACTTGCATCTCCAAACATTTCTCCTGTATTAGGTGTTGTAATTGGTCCTGATGGACCATATTCTTGTGTTTAAGTGTAAAACTTATTTCCGCCGCCAAAACCTGCATTCAATTCCCAAACATTAGTAGTTGGATCGCTAATATTTGGATTACCTGTAACAGAAACCCAAGGGTTGCTATTGGTAAGATCTTTGAGATACAAATAAACATTTCCCGGATCCGGAGTTACTGGATCATTGAAAAGATCAACAACTTTATAGGCAATAGAAGCAATTCCGGTATTGCTGACAGAAATACGCGGTTTTTGTAATGCATAAATATTTCCTCCTGATGCAGCAGAAGGCGATAACCAAGTTCCTGCCACATCATCCCAAATATTAATTTCCAATTTTTTGTCGAAATCCCCATTCGAAAAATATTGAGTACAGGTCCATCCAATAGCACAATACCCATAATTGTATTCCATTGTTAACTCTTCATAAGCGAGATCTCCCGGATTTGCAGAAAGAATTGTGGGAGTTGACCAAACAGAACCGTTCCAATCCGATATCATAACTTTATTATTTAAAGTAGAATCTAGTCCATCGGGATCGTTTATCCAAATTGCAAATGCATTAACAGCATCTGTATAAGCAACAACAACATCTTTATTTACTCCGGGTAGATCTGCTAATTTTGTTGGAGTTGTCATTTGCCATGTGCTCGACACTTGAGAAATATTTGTAAACCAAATATCAGTTGTTTCAAATCCAGGATCTTTCGCGATCCATGTAATTAAACCGTTGGTCCCGCTTCCCATTTTTATTCTTGCTTCACCTTCAGCTCTTCCTGTTTCAGGACCGGTATTTGCATCAGTTATCATCATCGTATCACTTATTGAATTTGTTGAAGCATGATAAATTCCTAACCAAATATCTGAAGCATTTCTTAAGTTATTTACATCTGAACCTCCCGGTAAAGTTGCTTGTGTGTATCTGTTTTGTGACCACGTAATAACTGCATCACCACTTGGCATTATACCTACGCGAGGATTTGCAATTGATTTTTGATTTTTTATTACTAATGCCGGAGTTGTTACGCAGTTAGTAACTGTGTCGAAAGTAGCGATACGTAAATAACCGTATCCAAACATATCATTTTCAACCCAAACAGGGTACACTCTGCTTCCTCTTAGTCCGAAGGAAGGCATTGGATAATCGGAAGGGAGCGACATAGTTCCGTTTATACTATATGTTTTTGCTGTACTACCGAAAATTTTGTCGTATGACTGAGAATAAGTTTTTAAATTATTGTAATTATCAGGACCGAATGTTTGTGGACCATAAAAATATTTTGGGCCAAATGTTTTTTCGGGACCAAAACCCCAAAGCGATTTTAATTCGACTGTTCCCCATACTGAGAATTCTCCTGCAAATAAGGGATTGATATTGGATGCGGGGAATTGCTCATATTCAAAACCTGCCCCAATTTTTCCTTCCGCTGTTAACACACCGCTTGCCGATGCAAGACCTCCAAGCACTGATAGTCCTGCTGTAATGAAGCCTGACCCCTCAACTTTAGCTGTTACTTTTGAAACATGTCCACTACTATTAATAAATCCAAAATTAGATCCGCTTGTTCCAAGTACAACCTTGCCTTTTAGATACGCATTAAATTCTACACCTGCATCAACCTTTACATTTACACCAGGTGCAATAGGAAATCTTACGCCGGGAAAATTACATTTATAACTGAGTGGGTTATATGAAACCGAATCTATTATTAGTGTATTAAGCTCAAAATTGTTATTCAATTGAAAAGGGTTGCTTGAGAATGGGAAATTCCAGGGAGTAGTATTTTGACCTAATGTATTCAAAGTTAAAGCCGCTTCATTATTACTTGTAATAGAATTTCCGGTACCCATATCAAATGAGATATCGAATAAAAACTCAGGACTAACGAGATCGAAATTCCTTCCAGAAAGACCATCAACGCTTGATGGTATTGCATTGCTTGCGCTTGCACCAATTGGTAGAGGAATTGTACCCGTCATATTTATATTATTTCCAGAAACATTAACATTACTTACCGATCCACCATCAATTATCCATTGAGGCCTAGGAATAACAGTTACGTTATAATCATTTGAATTTCCCACGGTAGATCCACCGCTATCATAATAATCTGCAAAAATGGTATACGTCCCAGATGCGAGAGTTCCCATATCTAATGTCCAATTCCAAGGGCCACTTCCGGTATCAGAAGCTGTATATGTGTTTACACCATTACTGGCACTGAAATTTACTGAAAACGTCAATGGCGCGGCAGTGCTTATACTAATTAAATTATTTACAGGTGAAACATTCTCAATAAAATTAACACCAATAGAACCAACAGGAGTTCCAACTTGAGCGTTGTTATTTAAATAAATACATAATGAAACCGAAATAAAGAGTAAATGTTTTTTCATGGTATTGCTTTTGGTGAAATAAAATTAAGATAATTTTTGGTAACGCACTAGAATTCGCGAATTTTATTAAAATTTAATCTAAAATATATTTAGATTTTATCCGATAGACTTAAATTGAGACAAACGAATTCTATCTATTCAAATACTGAGCAGCCTCAGCGTAAGAAAGTTTCTTACCATTCTGATAAACACTTACGAAAGCATCGCCAATTCCTAAACCGATCATTTGATCTTTTAATTGTTTCGCGAATTTTACATCAGTGAAACTTCCTACAGTATAAATATAAAGTTCGTTTATCAGTTTATTATCTACCGGCCACTCTTTTATTTTCTGGAAATTAGCAGCGATCTCAGCAGGAACCTGATTTCTGTAAGCACCAATTTGTACTTTGAACGAAAGACCTTCTTCTCCAACTTTCACACCATTCTCAGTTGTTGGGGCAGGACCTGTTGTAATTCCATTAGTGAACGGTGTAACGGTCGGCGCCACTCCTCCTGTTGTGTTATTGTTTACTATAACAACTTCAGCAGCTGCAGGGAACACAATAGGATTTTCAGTTTCCATTTTTAAATCAACACTGTCATTCTTTATCTGTTCAGCTGCAGTAAAAGTAACTCTCTTACCATTATAATAAGCTGAAGAGAAAGCATCTTTTATTCCTATACCATTAACCTTTGCTCTGTCTGTACTTAAATGATCTTTCACATTGTAAATTCCGGCTGTGTAACGGTAAAGTCCGCTAGGTAATTTTTCAGTGAAGATCGGACTCAGATTATATAATTGTCCGCGCGTAACTTGTCGCGAATAAACACCAATTTGTACAGTAAATAACAATCCGTTTATTTGTTCTAATTCTTTTGTTACAACAGCAGGTTCTGTATTATTGGTCAAAGGATTTGTGTTAACAGTGGGTACCACAATATTTTTCGGAATATTATTATTAGCAGTAATACCTGCGGTTACATTAGGAGAAAGATTAATTTCTTTTCCGTCTTTCTGTAAAATAGCAATAGCTTCATTAAGAGTTATGCGACGACCTTCGTAATATCCAACAACAAATGCATCCTGATATCCTAAATTGCGAAGATCATTCTTAACAGCATTCGCATCTTCAAATTTCTCAAAATTACCCGCGGTGTAACGGATGTAACCGTTAGGTGTGGTTTGTGCATTCACAGGAGTTAAACCTCCGAAAGAATTATTTGGCACTGGCGCTTTAAACGCACCAATTTGCACTCGGAAAACTAAACCTTCAGGTATTTTCGCATCAACTGGTATTGGATTGTTAGCGGTGTAGGCGTTATTAGTTTTAACTTCAACACCTGCTGCTTTAAACGCAACGGCATTTGCATTGGGAGTATTCGCAGCTGTATTTGTATTTGCGTTTGTATTTACGTTATTTCTTGGATTGGTATTTGTGTTTGTTGTATTGTTAGCGTTGTTACGCGGATTATTATTTGTCGCAACAGTATTATTTCCGGTATTATTCCTGTTGTTACGCGGATTATTATTTCCTGTTGTATTCGTGTTGTTACGCGGATTAGTATTTGTAACAACATTATTATTTCCAGTTGCAGTATTTGTTTTTGCCGCAACTGTATTTGTAACAGCAACTGTTTCAGTTGAAATTGTTTTTACTTCGGTATTTACAACAGGTGTTTTAACTGTGTATTCAGCATCGTATTGTTTTAGCATATTGATCACATCGTACTGACGTAACTGAATTTCCGCTTCTTTTTCTTCAGCATTACCGAAATTTCCAAGTTTTGCTGCGTTATTCGTCATAGTGCTTGCTTCAGTTCTGATATCATTAGCTTGTTTTTTATTCGTGCTGATCATATTAATTAGATCTTCAGCATTTGCTACTTCGGCACCACCTTTTGCTTTCGCTTTCTCGAGGTAATTCGTTATGGCATCATTTAAAACTGTGTACTGTGCATCGTTTATGTCTTTTTGATAAGTTGAAGCCTGCACTTTAGTATTTACCGATTTTGTTTCTAATTCCTTTGCTTTATTAATGAGATTCGTTTTTTCAGGGTCTGTTTTATCTGATGCTTCCTTACGTAGATCGGAAGCTTCTTTTGCGTAAGAATCGGCTTGTGTATTTAAAGTATCAATTTTATTTTTTAATTCATCGGGAGTAGATTGCAGTGTAGTGGTATTAACAACAGTTTTTGTAGCTATGGTTACGTTAGATTTGTTTTCTGGAGTACTAGTTGTAACAGCAGTTGTGTTGGTATTAGTCGTGTTGTTTTCAGGAGTATTAGTTGTAACTGCAGTTGTATTGCTATTGGTTGTATTGTTTTCAGGTGTATTGGTTGTAACAGCAGCTGTATTCGTGTTAACTGCGGTGTTGTTATTTCCGGTGGTATTGTTTTCTGTATTATTACCTGTTGTATTATTACCTGCTGTATTGTTACCGGTAGTATTATTGTTGCCTGTTGTATTATTTTCAGTGTTATTACCGGTTGTATTATTGTTACCTGTTGTATTATTTGTTGCAATAGCAGTATTTTGTGACGCTTCAGATGCTTTATTTAATGTATTAAGGGCTTCAATTTCTTTTTTATTAGCTTCCAGTAATAAATTTTGTTTAGCACCGCCATCAGGTTCGGTGAGAGCTTTACTAATTAAAGCAAGTGCCTGTTTGTTTAAACTCTCAGCTTGTTTCTTAAGATTACCCGATTCTGTATTTGTTGCTTTTACTTTTAAGTTTTGAGATTTATATTCATTTTGATTGGCTTTACTTAATGCCATGTAAGCATCGATCTTGTTGTTGTTCAATTTATCGTATTGTTGCTTCACATTATTTAAAGCAACACTGTTATCAGGAGTTCCGCCGCTATTGTCAGCTTTCTTCAAAGCAAAGCCTGAATTAGCTTTCATTAATAATTCAAGCGCTTTATTTTGTTTAAGCAAAGCTTCAGCTTCTTTTTCTTCTGCATTACTTATGGTTCCTAGTTTTGCTGCATCACTTCCTAAACTATTTGCTTCTGTTCGTATTGCAGTGGCTTGTTTAAATGCTGTTTTGGCTTCTTCGGTTAATTTTTTCGCTTCGTTAGCATCATCTTTTGCCGATTTGTTAATAGCAAGTAAAGCGACAATATTTTCATTGTTTACCGTAAACTCGTTATTGTTCTGTGTTTTGGTGACCTCAGTTGCTTCTAAATATTTTTTATTGGCCTGCGCGTCTAAATCTTTTGCATCCGCTAATAATTTTGTTTTCTCGTCGCCAGTTTTGTTTTGTGCTTGATTGCGCAGATCTTTTGCTTTTCCGCTTAGATCATCGCCTTGTTCATTTAATTTATCTTTTGATGGCCCGGCAGAAGAAGTGCTTACTGTATTAGTTTTAATGCTTTCTTCTGCGTTAGAGATACTTGTTGTTAAGTCATTCTTTGTAGTATTGGCAATTTGTAATTTAGTTTCAGCTTCTTTTTTAAGATTGACAGAGTTAGGATCTTTATATTCGTTATAAGCAAATGCAGGATTGGTTGAATTGTCAATGTCATTTTTAATGGCAGTTAATTTATTGTTGTCATCTGCACCGTTAAAGGTTGTATTAACTGGTTGGTAAGTTGTAGTTGGTATTGTGGTATTGTTTTCAATATTATTTCCGGTTGTATTATTGCCTGTAGTATTTGTATTCTCAATGTTACTTGTGTTTGTTAATGTTGCAGAGTTAGTATTTGCAGCAATAGTATTTCCGCCTTCAAGTTGTTTTATTTTTGAATTATTATCTGCGATCTTATCTTCGTTTATTCCTTTTTGTTTTTCGAGTTTACTTATTTCGTTTATTATTTTTTGTTTTTCGTTTTTATCAGAAGTTGCTTTTATATCCACTCTACTCAAAGCAATTAAATTATCGAGTTCTTTATTGTAATCGTTTAAAATTGTATTTGCATTAACGTATTCGTTCTTGTCATTTACATTCTGAATAGGTTTTAACTGATCATTATACTTATTGGCAACGCTTTCAGATGTTAATGTATTAACCTGATTCGAGTTTGTTTTAGTATTTGTGTTGATCGCAGTAGTATTGTTATTAGGATTTGTACTTGTATTATTATTGGTTGCGATAGCCGTTTTAGAATCGGTAGTTTTAATTGTGTTAGTAATAGTGATCTCGTTCTGTAACGAATTGCCTTCTTCTTTTAACTTCGAAATTAATTTTTCATTACCGGCTAATTCCTGATTCTTTTTATCCAGATCTGTTTTTAGTTCTGTGATCTGATTACCTAAATTTTTCTTTAACGTTTTATCTTTAGTATTATTGATCTCAGTTTCATTAATTGTTATTTCTTTATTGATCTCGTTAATATCATTTTTCAGAGATGTCGATTTTTCTTCAGCTTTAGTAATTTCAATTTGTTTTTTATCACTCTCATTTTTTATGTTCGCATAAGCTTCATCCGATTGTTTCTTTTGTTTCGAGATATCATCGATCTGTTTTTGTAACTCATCCATCTTTGCCAATGCAGCTTTATTGTTTTTGTTTTTCTGAACAGCCTCAACTTCTTTTGCGTATTGCTGATTCAGATCAGCTTCTTTTTGTTTAGCATCAGCATCGTTCTGTAAATTCTTAGCTAAATTAATTACAGTGCTCGCGACTTTAGTTGCATTGTCAGCCTGATTTTTAATTTCAGTTGCTTTTTCTAAAGCATCTTTCTTTTGAGTTTCATCGGTTATCGCATTAGCGTTTGTAAAAGCATCATCAGCATCTTTTTGTAATTTATCAGCTTCAATTTTTTTAGCTTCTCCAATTTCAGTAGCATCCCATGCATCCTGTTTCATTTTCTGTGCTTCAACTGAGGCTTCCTTTGCATCTTCTTTCGCGATCTTTAAAAGTTGATCGTTAGTTAAGTTTGATTTGTTTATGGATGTAGTATTTGTATTTACAGCATTCGGATTCGAGTTAGTATTCGTATTATTCTCATTACTGTCAGATACAATTGTCGGGTTATTAGTATTAACTGCGTTTGTGTTTGAAGTGGTCGTATTTGTTGCAAGTAAAGCTGCGTTATTCAAAACATCAGCTTCATTAACTTCCAGCTTCGCTTTCTTTTCAATTAACTCCATGTATTTTAAATAACTCAGATCATCAGGAGGCGAATCGAAATAATTCAGGATCTTTAAAACTTTATTATCGTATGATATAGATTGTTTGAACGGTGAAAGTGAAGTCGCCATTGGCAAAACAACTTTATCCGATTGCGTTGGAAGATCCGGCGTTTCAACAGTGAAAATAAATTTTCCGCCATTTGGTAATTCCATATAATAATCACCATTATCTTTTGCGAAATAAGTTCCAACGATAAGACCGTTATCCATATTTTTAACGGTAATTTTCGAATCTAATCTTTGACCAACATTTTCTTTTACCACAGTTCCTTTTAATACTGCAATGCTCATTGGTTTCCGTTCAGTATTTATTTTAAGTACATCAATTTTTCCCGGCGGACTTTGGCGTCCTGTAGAAAAATAAGCGATCTTTCCTTCTTCATCAGTTACAAATAAATAATCGTCATCGGGAGAGTTGATCGGGAATTCCATATTAACGGGTAACGACCAGCTATTTGTTTCCTCGTTAAATGTGCTTTTAAAAATATCGTAACCGCCCATGCTGTTAAAACCTTTCGAGCTGAAGTAAAGTGTTTTTCCATCGGGATGGAGAAAAGGATAATCTTCATCAAACTCTGTATTGATTCCCGGAATTTTTACAGGCTTCGAATAACTGTTATCCGACAAACGGGTTTTGTAGTATATGTCACGACCGTTATCTCCATTATCACCATAACTAGAAAAATAAACTTTATCACCAAGCTTTGGGAGGTAAACAACTGATTTATCTCTTTTACGCTTATCATAACCTGTTTTAAAATCATCCGGCTTCACTAAAAGTCGTCCGCCAATGCTTGTGAGATCGTAACTCCTAAAATAATCAGCTTCGTTAAGCTGTTTTTTGCTGATGACAACCAACTCCGACATGGTTGCGAGCAAACGTTTACCATTATTACAGGCGTTAATTTCATTATCAACATGTAAACGTTTTATTTGTTTTTCAGAACCAATTTTTTTGTAGTCGTTATAGTATTTCAGGGCTTCATCAAACTGGTAATTGATATGATAAGCTTTGCCTAAATAAAAAGTGGCGTCTTTGGGAGCATCTTTTGGATGGTTAGCGGCTAATTTCAAATAAGAAAAACATTTTTTCTTATTAGCTTCAGAATAAAGCATACAAACACCCAAATGGTAATTTAGATCGGGGTCGGTTTGGTGGTTAGATACTAATTGGGAATAGAGCGGATAGGCTTTTGTAAAATCATCATCTTCAAATAAGCGTTCAGCCTCTTTTCTAAGTTCCTCTTCATTTTTAAATTGCTGCGATTTTAAAGTATTGATTACCAATAAATTAAAAATAAAAATAAGACCAATAATTTTAAAAGGCCTAAGGCGCATACCGTTTATACGGAGGGTTAAAGGATTAT
>JANYCL010000081.1 GCA_025360355.1 Sphingobacteriaceae bacterium | reverse complement strand
TGGGCTTTTTCACATAATTCGGCTGTTGTATAGCTGTTAAAAGAATTAATGATCAAAGCAGCCACAAAAGCAATGGCGGCTATTATTAATCCTATTTTGATATGTGATTTGTTGAACATTAAATGCCAAAGCAATTTAGGTAAATTTCCCGAAATGGGGTAAAACAGCATATTTCACATTTTTTAAGATTTAATAGCACGATTATTGAACCTTTTGCGCGTTCGCGTGTACAGTTCTATAAATAAGCATGCCGCGTAAACGAAAAAAAGAAATAATAAAATAAGCTTACAAAGTTTATGCCGCTTGAAAAAGGTAAATTTTCTGTTCTTTCAGATGAAGAACTGATGCTGCACTTATGCAATGGTGAAGTATTAGCTTTTGATGAAATATATTACCGGTACAGCAAGCGTTTATTAGGTTATTTTATCCGCATGCTGAATTTTGATAAAGGACTTGCGGAAGACGCTTTACAGGATCTGTTCCTGAAGATCGCTGAAAGTCCTGAAAAATTTGATGGCTCACGTTCTTTTAAAACATGGATCTTTTCAGTTGCATCTAATTCCTGCAAGAATTTTTACCGTCACCAAAAAGTGGTTGCAGACAGTAAGGAAGAATTAGAATATTTGGAAGGAAATAACAACGAAAATGAATTTATAAAAGCAGCGGCAAAAATGGATGCGGCGGAATTCAGAAAAATGTTAGAAGAAGCATTGAACGAAATGGCGCCGGAAAAAAAAGAAGCTTTTATTTTAAAATATCAGGAGGATAAAAGCATTGCAGATATCGCTTTTATACAAAACTGCCCAATAGGAAGTGTAAAATCAAGATTACATTATACTTTAAAAACATTAGAAGAAAAATTAAAAATATTTAAACCTTTAAATTAACCGTTATGGAAAATAACACCGAAAACTTCCTGAAAAACAAATTATCAATTGATGAAATGGATCTGGATACTCCCGACATTTCATTGGTAAATGTAGCACGTGAAAAGATTGCGCAGCGGAAAAAACTAAGTCCTGAAAAAGAAAATTTCTTTTCTTTTGTTTATGAATATTTTGGTTTCGAAATAAGATCTTACCAAATAGGTTTAGCAACTTTATTACTTGCTTGCGGTATTTTTTATTTTACGAATAATGTAAATGAAAATAACAGCGGTTCAATTATTTCACAAAATGCAACCAATAATTATTCCATCAGCAGTTCAACAGTTTTGGCTAGCTTGACGCAATACACGAATAATAAAACTGCAACCAATAGTTCAACTGTTTTAACCAGCATCATCACTTTTGTAATCAGAAATTAACATGAAATTTATACCTCTTTTAGCTTCATTTGCTCTCTTTGCCTGCACGCCTCAAACCGAGAGCCGCGTCCACATGGATAAAATCGCCAACCGCACCTCCGATTCCATAACAAAACTGATAGATAGCTCTCTGGCGCTTCCATCTTTAGCTCTTATTGGCACTGGTTCTCCAATTGCCTCACCTACAAGCACTTTTACCCCTAAATGAGGCTAATTAATTTAGGTAATTTTCTTTAAATAATTATATTTGTAATTCGTTTTAAAACAGAGATATGGCAAAGCAAACTAAAGGAAGTAAACCACCCGTTTTTAAGGAACTTAAGAACACGTTCAAGTACTTTCCTTTCCTTAATCAGAAGCAACCGCTTATTGTATTAGCACTAATTGGTATTATTTTTTACAGTACCAGTTTATATAATGAATACGCATTGGATGATGGAATTATCATTCACCAAAATGACCACGTAATTAAAGGATTTAAAGGTATCGGCGATATTTTAACCAAAGATGCTTACGAAAGTTTTTACCGCCGCATGAATGCAACTGATCAATTAGCCGGTGGTCGTTACCGTCCGCTTTCTGTTGTAAGTTTCGCGATCGAACAACAATTCATTGGTGCTTATCCAAAAGACGGACTCTATCCCCAGCGATGTTGGGATCTGAATGATAATAAACTTGATGATGTAGAAGAAGATCTGAATCTTGATGGTGTATTTAATGAAGTAGATTGTCAGGTTAAAAATGCATTCTTGCGTCACTTTAATAATATGTGGACCTATGTTTTAGGCTGCTTGTTTTTATATCTCGTATTTAGAAATTATATGTTCCGCGATAATCAGGACATGGCATTTTTATCTGCACTAATATTTTTGGCGCATCCCATGCACACGGAAGCGATCGCCAATGTAAAAAGTCGAGATGAGATCTTTTCACTCATATTTATCTCGCTCACCTTCCTCTACTCCTTCCGGTACCTCGAGGACAAAAGACCGGCCACACTTTTTTGGGCTTGTATTATGTTTTTGCTGGCGCTCTTATCAAAAGAATATGCTGTCGTGTTGTTAGGATTAATTCCTTTAGCGATTTGGACGTTTACAAAACACGAATTTGATCTACAAAAATTTTTAAAACCATTAGTTGGATATGGTGCTGTTGTCGTAGGCTTAATTATTTTCGCAAAAGGATGGGGGGCCACCGCGGGTGGATCAGGAAGTATTTATATGTTAGCCGGGCTTGGTGTAATGGTTGGCGGAATTGTATTGATCTCTAAAGGATGGAAAGATTATAAAGATGTTTTTGTTCCCATTATTATTTTTTCTGTTTGTATGGCGATCATGCTGTATATTAAATTTAATTTTGATATTCACGCAAAACCGGGAGATAAACCGGATAAAAGTTTCTGGTTATTCCCTTTTGTTTATGCAGGAGCAATTCTCCTTATCGTAAAAAAGAACACGAAAAAAGATTTCAATAACTTAATGACATGGTATTATTTTATCATGTTGTTCTATCTCGGAATGCGTTTGGTTGCCGTAAAATTAAAACCGGGCGTTCCTGATACTGAGTTATTAAATAATCCTTATTTGTTAGCTGATGGACAAGAACGTTTTTGTACAAAAGCATATGTGTTGTTTAAATATTTAACGCTGCATTTCTTTCCGCATCCTCTTTCATCTGATTATTCATACAATACAATTGCTTACCGTCATTTTACGGATTGGGATTTTATTGCCTCGATGATCATTCATCTTTCATTGGTTTATATTACTTATAAATTGATTTTAAAGAAACACGTTTTAGGTTTTGCATTTGGTGTATACATTGCATTCTTATTAATGATCGGAAACGTGTTAATGGATATTGGTGCAACCATGGGTGAACGACTCATGTTCCACTCCTCCATTGGCTTCTGTATCTTCCTCGCTTGGCTGATACTCGAAGGTTTCGAGAAACTAAAAGCTGTAAACTTTAATGTGAAACGCGTTGCATTAATTGGAATGATGAGTGTTGTTATTTTCTTATACGGCTGCAAAGCTTGGGAAAGAAACTGGGATTGGAAAAGTGATATCACTTTATTTATTAAGGACGCCAACACTATGCCAAACTCTGTACTCGTGTTAGGTAATGCCGGTGCACGTTGGATCGATCTTGCCGATACTAAATTCTTTAATAAACCACCCGGCGAAAATCCACCTCTTCCATTCAGTACTTACGAAGATAAAATGTTGGAATTTACAGTTGATCCTAATGAATTAATAGATGGCGTGAACAAAAAAAGTTTCATTACTCCTATAACAGGTGAGTTTAAGAATGATCAGCATCTTACCATGAAACAACGCAGCTTGTATAAAGGTATTTCATATTTAAAACATGCTACCGACTTACATCCACGTTACGTAAATGGTTATCTTAATTTAGGTTTAGCTTACTATAAATTAAAACGCGATAGAGAAGCACTTTATTTCTGGAAACATGCAGAAAGATTGTATCCTAACAATCCTTATTTGAAAAATTATTACATTGTTTTTTAT
>JANYCL010000375.1 GCA_025360355.1 Sphingobacteriaceae bacterium | reverse complement strand
TTTATATCAGGGATTAAATCTAATTAAGAAACCGGGTATTTATCATTTGGGCGTTCCAACAATTTCAGGAACAGGAGCAGAGGTAAGCATGACTGCTGTATTAACCGGCCCAGAAAAAAAATTAGGATTAAAATGTGATTGGACAGTTTTTAATCAGGTGATCTTAGATCCTGAATTAATTTCTTCTGTTCCACGCGACTGGTGGTTTTATACCGGTATGGATACATACATTCATTGCATTGAAAGTGAAAGCGGAATTCGTAACAACGCATTTAGTTTGGCTTACGGTGAGCAAGCTTTGAAATTATGCAGAGAAGTTTTTTTAGAGGACAAAGCCGGACAAACTCCTGAGAACAATGATAAATTAATGGTGGCTTCTTTAATGGGAGGATTAAGTTTAACGTACAGTGAAGTAGGAGTGTGTCACGCTTTAAGTTATGGTCTTTCAAAAATTCATGGTACGCGCCATTGTTATGCGAATTGTATTATTTTTCAGCATTTAGCTGATGTATATCCAAAAGGTCATGCTGAGTTTTCGAAAATGATTGCGAAACATAAAATTGTTTTACCTCAGGGATTAAGTAAAGAATGGGATGAGAAAACTCTTGATGCAATGGCGCAAGTTTCTTATAATTTACCTTTTATGTGGAATCATGCTTTAGGTGATAACTACAAAGAGATCGCTACTTTGGATTATATTAAAGATCTTTTCAGGAGAATGTGACTTCGAGAACCTCAGTCATCGGATATTACTTTTGGTAAACCAACTTCTTCACCAACTTTTGTCCTTCAGTCCCGATAGCTATCGGGATTATCTCAACAAAATAAATGCCGGAATTTAAATTCAGATTGCTCAGATCAATTGTTTTTTCTGAATTAAAAACAGACCGGTAAACAATTTCTCCAATCGAATTAAAAATTAAAATTTTACTATCAGCAACTGAATTTGTTTTTATTTCAAAAACTCCTGATGTTGGATTTGGAAATAAATTAGCGCCGTTTTCATTCGCATTTTCTTTAATATCAGTTATTGCAACACAATTGTAAATTAATTTCCATCCGCTGGTTACAGTTGATATATCGGATTTAAAACGAATGGTAATTACAGTTCCTGTTGAAGTAACAGTGCCGGGACTTGTAGTGCTACCAGTATAAGCTCCCATTAAAGGAGATGCGGTTGTTGGTCCGTTGTAAACAAATAAAGAATCCCAACCTTGTTCGGTTGTAAAACTTTTAAATTGTAATTGCACTTTATTCAAACTGCTTGGTGCAATACTGAAAGTGTATGTTTCGTTATCATAATAATTGCGTGTTGGTCCGCCCATATCGAATAAACTATCTGTGCAGGGTTTTATTTCGCAGGTAGAAAATTTATCTTTTATCAATTGCCAGTAATCGTTGTATCCGTTATCATAACCCAAAGCCCAAATACCAATTCCTCCAATACCGCGTTGATTAACCATATCGAATTTACGCCCCATACTATAAATATCATCTATCCAGCATTGACGCCAGTTGCCGGAACTTAAATAGGAAAAATAAGGATTGTAACAATTGCTTTCCCATTTTTTAGCAGAAGCGGAATAAGTAGCAGAATTATTTTTTACATAATTGTATAAGCGTGTTGTACTGAAAGTGCCGGAAGTAGCAGCAGGAGCAATATTACTAACGGTCTGCCACTCGCGGCCATAATACGGTAAGCCCAATAATAATTTTGAAGGCGTTACACCTTGCTTTAAATAATATGTAACAGATTTTGTAAGTGTATAATTATAACCGGTCTCAAAATTATATAACGGAGCTTCAGGTCCTGCTGTTGTACTTCCGCCGTAATAATAATCATATCCCATAATAATAAAATTATTTAATACAGGATTTAAATTCGGAATATCAAATGAAGTACTCCAATCAACAGCGTATAGCGCGACTGATAATTCATAATTAGGATTAGCAGCAACTAACGCATTTTTTAAATTCACCATGAAATTTTTAAATGGTGTTTTATCTGCGCTTCCCATTCCTTCAAAATCAATATTCACACCATTACCACCTCTGCTATTTAAAAGTGATACCATGTTATTAATGAAAGTTGTTTGCGCGCTTGGTGTTGCCCAAAATGTAGCATGACTCGCAAATAGACTCGCGCAAACATGAATTTTCACACCATTTGCTTTCGCTGCTGTAACTGCGGCGCTTGTGCTCCACGCAAAAGAAGCATTGGTGTTTTGTCCGGTTGTTGGTGAAACAGAATAGTCAAAATAACAAAAATCGCTTAGCATGGTCCAATCGTAAGCTGTATAAACACTGCCATTCCAATAGGGATGCCATCCGTAAACTTTCTTTTTTAAAGAACATGCTGAAGAATATTTAGAAGAATTCTTTTGTGAATTGGTAACGGAATTTAAACTATCCCACGATTGATCATTGGTGAATTTATATTGCTTATAAAATTCTGATTGTTCCTGCATGGTAGACTTGAATGCAGTTTGCGATGAACTCACTAAAATGAAAAGAGACAATAAAGATGCGTAAAACTTTTTCATGCAGCGTGAAGATACAACATAATAGCCTCAATGCGCTAACCTAAATTTATTAAAACAATTTAGATGTATTTACTTTTCTTTGCTTTTTCAATGGCCTCGGCTTTTGAGTGGACTTCAAGCTTGAGATAAATGTTTTTGATATGAGATTTAACAGTTTCTTTATCTACAAATAACTGATCGGCAATGGTAGAATAACTTTTTCCTGATGATAAAAGTTCCATTACTTCTAATTCACGTGCAGTTAGTGGACTCTGACGATTTTTGTGAAACGATGATACAACCAGTCGAGCAATATTCGTGCTCATTGGAGCGCCGCCGTTCTCTAATTCTTTTAAGGATTCAATTAATTTTTGATTGGGCATGTTTTTAGTTAAGTATCCGCTGGCCCCTTCGCATAAAGCTTTAAATACTAAGTCGTCATTTTCATAAACAGTTACAACAACAACTTGTGTTGAAGGGGAAAGTGCTTTTATTTTTGGGATCGCTTCAATTCCATTCATGCCAGGCAATTCAATATCCATTAAACAAATATCCGGCGCATCACTCACAACATTTTTAATTGCAGCTTCGGCATTCGAATAAGCATTAGCTACAATATATTCGCCACTTTGCTGTAACAACATAACAAAAGCATTACGGATAATATTATCGTCTTCAACAATAATTATTCTTTT
>JANYCL010000359.1 GCA_025360355.1 Sphingobacteriaceae bacterium | reverse complement strand
TTTATATCTTTATTACATGTTTAAGTGGTCTTGTTTAATATTAATTGCTGCAATTATTTTTTCTTCGTGTCACGGAGCGGAAAAAGAAATTATTATTCCGAAAAATGTTTTGGACAAAGAAAGATTCAGCGACGTTGTTGTTGATTTTACTTTAGCCGAATCTGCTTCCGGAATAAATGTATTAAATGTTCAGGGAAGGAAAACTGATACCGTTTATGCTTTTAATCCACTTATTGATAATGGTGTAAAACGCGAAATGTTTGACACCTCACTTTACTTTTACAGTCACCACCCACGGCAATTTAAAGAAGTTTATGAACTGGTGCTTGAGAAATTAAGTAAGCTACAGGCCTCTCGGAAATAATTTATTTTGCGCCAAGAAGCCACTGTGCCGGATCCATTGTTTTTTGTCCTTTCCAGATCTGAAGATTCATAGATGATTTGCCTTCATCTTCGTTGTGTAAAACAGTTCCAATATTTTGTTTCAAACTAACCTTCTCGCCTGTCTTAACAGAAATGTCTCCCAGATTCGAATACACACTTAAGTATTCTCCATGTCTTATAATAACTAATTTTCCTCCGGTAGGTGAAATTGATATCGCAGTAACTTCGCCTTCAAAAACAGCGCGGGCTTGCGATCCCATTGAAGAACAAATTTCAATGCCGTTATTAAACATCATAAATCCTTTAATAGCCGGGTGTTCGTGTTCGCCGTATTCTTCACAGATGTATCCTTTTGTAACAGGCCACGGAAGTTTGCCGCGATTATTCGCAAAGTCGTTACTTAATTCAACAGCTTCTTCGCTCAACTCTGGAATGACTGGAGTGATCTTCTTAATATCTTTTAGGTCTTTTGTTTTGTTTGTTTTCTTGTTCGTTGTTTTTTTCGCAGCATTAGTTTCGGCTTCTGCTTTCGCAGCTTCTTCAGCCTTCCGTTTTATTTCTTCCATTATTAATTTCTTGATGGCAATTTGCAAATTTTCCGCGTCGCGTTTCTTTTTATCAAGTTCTTCTTTAAGGTCCTTTTCCTTTTTCTGTAATTCGGTTAAAACAATTTCCTGATCTTGTTTTTCCTTAGTTAAAGTCCCTCTTTCTTCTTCTTCATTCCCTAACAAAACATTTTTCTCATGACGCTTGTCTTTCAATTCGTTTATTTTTACAAGAAGCAACGTTTGTGCGTTAATAATTTCGGCAGCTTGTTGTTTTCTGAATTGAGAGTACTGCTGAAAATATTTCAACCGCATGTAGGCTTGATTAAAATCACCTGAAGCAAAAATAAAAACTAATCTGCTATACGAATCCTGATTCCGTTGCGCAAAATAGATCATGCGGGCGTAGTCAGATTTTAGTTTTTCTAAATTCTCTTTCAGTTTTGCAATTCCCTTTTCGTTTTGTTTTATTTCGCGGTTGAGTTGGTGGATCTCAGCAACGATAGTGTTGATCAATTCTTCGCGAATGGTAATTTTAGTGTTGATAGCCACCAGTTGGTTCAATGATGTTTTTTTTCCAACCTTAGTTTCATTTAATAATGAGTTTATTTCATTGATCTCATCATTGAGTTTTTTCTTTTTATTCTCAAGTGTTTGTTTGTTCTGAAGAGGTTTTGTTTGAGAAATCACCTGACTAAAAAACATTAAGCAAAAAACTACCAGCACCCCAATTGGGCGAATGCTACTGCTGTTTTTTAACTTGTATAGGCTCATACTTTGGTGGTATGTTTATGCTTAACTTTTGAGGCGTATTTTTTTCCATACGAACATAGTCAATTTTCAGGTTCACTTTCTTCTCAGCCACTATGTCAATATTAACATGCCTTGGTGCATAAACCGAATCGGTCGCAGCAGGGTAATTGTCGTAAGTAGCGGTAAAGATCCTATTCGTTGCAACATCAATAAACTCGTTTTTCAATATTTTAAAAGTTACCGGGTCCAGCGTCATTGTTTGCAACGACTTCTTTGGCTCCTGACCCTGGTTTATCTTTTTTAATCTCCGCTTACGTTCTGTACTTAATAGATAACGGCAATTTTCCCTATCGGTTACAGGTTTTAGTTTATCGTCGTCGTCATGAAAAGCAGCGCTGTTTCCGAAAAGCACGGCTTGAAGTAAATCAAAATCCAGATCGGCGTGCAATATTTCGTTTATGTAGTTAAAGTCACCACGAAAATATTGTTTTTTAGGATAAACAACCATTTTAACAGAATCTTTTGTAATTAAAACTTTGGCTACTTCTATTCCTAATAAATATTGTATTGAAACTAATATTGCGCTATCTTTTTTAATGCGGACTTTTATATCAAAGCTTTCCTCTTTTCCGTCGATCAACGCTTCCACGTTTGCCTTTGCATAGATCCAATTATAATTAAGTTCGTTTTCCTTTATATATTTAGTAAGCGCTTTTGCATTTTTGAAATCTAATCTGCAGCGGTCGCTGGCTGTATCTACACCGGTAACATTGCTTTTATCCTTCTGCATTTTCTTTTTTGATTTGCAGCCATTCGTCATCAATAAAATTATGATGCAGATAAAGAAAAAAATATTTATGTTTTTATTACTCACCTAATTTTTTTGTGTTGATCTTTTTTAATAGACTTTCTGTGTTTCCTCCTGCTTCATTGGAAAGTTTCCAATATTTTAAAGCATCTTCGGGCTTACTCAGTTTAAACATTACATCGCCATAATGTTCAAGTATCAGTGGTTTTTTAGTGCTGAGTTTAACAGCGCGTACTAACCATTCCTCAGCCTCTTTAAATTTTCCCTCCTGAAATAAGATCCACCCATAGGTGTCAATATAAGATGCGTTCTCTCTCACCAGATCATTACTTCGTTTTGAAAGTTTTTCTGCCTTTTCTAATTTTTCTTTTCTTACAGAAAGATAGTATGCGTAATTATTTAAAACGTAAGCATCATCCGGATTGATCATCAAGGCATTATCATAGGCTTTATCTGATTTTTCATACTCCTCCAAAAAACTATACACATCACCAAGATTACTGTAAAAACTCATCATTAAAGTTTTATCATCATAAACAAACTCAACACCATCGTAAAATGATTGCGCGGCTTTTTTGTAGTTGCGTAATTTCATATTTGCAACTCCATTTGAATAATAAGGGATCGGCTGATTCGGAAAAAGTTCCATTGCCGCAGCGCTATGAATTTCTAGCGAATCGAATGCGCCCAGCTCTGATTCTATTTTCAGTAAACCAACCCAGGTATTTAAATGTGTTTTGTCGTATCGTGCCGCAATTAAATATTGTTCGTACGCTTCAGTAATTTTTCTATCGCGGATCAAAAACTCAGCGTACGCGCTATGTGCTTCAGGCGATCGCGGATGTACTTTTAACATGATCTCGCACAATTCATAACCTTTTGCAGTAAAATCAGGAGCGTGCTCAAAATACCATTGAAGTATTTCAGTCTTTACCGAAATATTAAGATCAGGATTACTAAAAGCAATTTTTCTTTCGTTGTGCCAGTCTTCCATTCGCCCTTGCTCTTTATAATAATTTGCCATTATTAAATGAACCATAGGGTTGTTGGGATCAAGAATTAATAATTTTTCGTAAACGCCTTTTGCTTTTTCAAAATCGTTCATCTCTTCATAATGTTCGGCCAGATACGCCTGATAACGCGGTTCTTTTGGATTAGAGGCGATCAATTTTTTTAATTCTCCTTCCGCATCATTAAATTTACCTTGTTCCTTTAAAAGTTTCACTTTGTTTAAAGTAAATGTCTCGTTCTGACCATAACGTTTTTCAAGTTCCTCGTAAATTTTAAATGCTTTTGCATAATTTTTTCCTGTCGCATATTCGATAGCCATCGACTCTACAAGGTCGCTTTTCTCAGGAAAATATTTTATCATTTTTTCGTACGCTTCGGCTGCTTGTAGAAAATCTTTTTTTAAGTGCAGCGCATCGATGTAATTTTGATGATACCATCTATTCTTTGGATCTGCATCAACACATTCTTTAGCTAATTTTGAAGCTTCATCCAAACGGTTTGTTATTTGCAATAATTTAGATAGTTCGAATTTAGCTGCTACATTTTTCGGATCAATTTTTAAACACTCTCTGAATAATCTTTCTGCGACTTCTGGCTTGCCGGCAACATTTTTTTCGCGGCATCCTTCAATGAACATTATTTCGAGTTGTGTTTGTTCCCTCTCTGTCAATTCCTTTTTGCTGCCGGACGTAGTTGTTGCGCTCGCGCTTGTTTTACAAGATGAGAAAGTAAGCGATAAAAAAAATAATACGCTGCAGCAAAAACAATATGAGAAAAATTTATACAATAATTTGTGTGTGATCGCTTATGCTTAAATCTAATGGTTTTCCTTTCACTTCAGCAGCTTCACCCAACATGCTATTGATGATATTTGCATTGCTGATCTTTGAGGCCGACTGGATAATTGAATTTTTTATAATACTTGATTCAACACTGCTGTTAGCGCCAATACTTGCGTGCGGACCAACAACCGAACCGGATAATTTTACGTTATCACCAATGAAACAAGGTTCAATAATAATGCTGTTTTTTATGTCGATGTTTTTTCCGCGTAAAAAAGGTTTTCCTTTATCAAATTCTAAAACACGTTGGTTTGTGTAAACTGTTGCATCTTTATTTCCGCAATCTAACCACTCTGTAACTTTTCCGGGCTCGAATTTAATTCCTTTGCCTTTCATGTTTTCCAAAGCATTAGTTAATTGGAATTCGCCTTTTTCAGTTATGTTATTATCTAAAAGATATTGTAATTCTTTTTTGAGATTATCACCGTCTTTAAAATAATAAATTCCAATGATAGCTAGGTCGCTTACAAATTTTTCAGGCTTCTCAACGAAATCTGTAATTACACCATTGCTGTCTAATTTTACAACACCGAATTGACGCGGATCTTCAATTTTTTGAACCCAAATAACGCCTTGTTTTTCGGTGTCCATCACAAAATCAGCTTTGAATAAAGTATCAGCAAAAGCAACAACTGTTTTTCCGCTTATAGATTTTTGTGCGCACATAATTGCATGTGCTGTTCCAAGTGCTTTTTCCTGATAATAAATAGTTCCTTTTGCGCCCTGACCTTCCGCTATTTTAATAAGTGTTTGTTCAACTTCTGAGCCAAAATCGGCACCAATGACAAAAGCTATCTCTTCAACTTTTTCACCACAAACTTTTGTAATGTCTTCTACAAGTCGTTGTACAATTGGTTTTCCTGCAACTGATATTAAAGGCTTTGGCACTGTTAGAGTATGCGGACGCATACGTTTGCCTTTACCTGCCATTGGAATAATAATTCGCATAATTCTACTGTTTCAATAGAATACAAATTTAACAGAATTATTGTGAAAGTGAAGGCTATTATTCGTTAAAGGCTTGTAAAAATTCGATGGGTTCTTTTGCATTTTTTACATCGAAATCACCAATTTTTGTGCGGCATAATTTGATAAGATGTGCCCCGCTATTGAGCGCAAGCCCCAGATCGCGTGCAATACTACGAATATAGGTTCCTTTGCTGCAAATAATTTTAAAATCTATTTCGGGCATTTGAATACGGGTAATTTCAAATGTAGAGATTTCAATGGTACGCGCTTTCAATTCAACAGTTTCTCCCTTTCTTGCAATATCATACGCCCGCTCTCCATTTATTCTGATGGCACTGAAAAGCGGTGGTGTTTGTTGTTGCGTACCAATAAATTTTTTTACAGCTTCTAAGATTAATTCTTTTGTGATATGTTCTGTTGGGAAAGTTGCGTCAATTGGTTTTTCCAGATCGTAACACGGCGTTGTGGCACCTATAAAAAAAGTGCCAGTGTATTCTTTTGTCAGATCCTGAAAAGTTTGGATCTCTTTTGTTTTTTTTCCGGTGCAAACAATTAATAAGCCCGTTGCTAAAGGATCAAGCGTACCTGCATGTCCAATTTTTAAGTGAACAAATTTTTCGTCAACAAATAATGAAGAATGTTTTTTTAATCCGTGCTTTAATTTATTTACGGCTTGAAAGGAAGTCCAGCCCAGAGG
>JANYCL010000312.1 GCA_025360355.1 Sphingobacteriaceae bacterium | reverse complement strand
TGAGATCGCTAAGAAAATTATAGAAATGACAGAGGATTGCATTTTTGTCGCACATAATGTTGGTTTCGATTATGGTTTTATTAAAGAAGAATTTGCTTCGATGGGTTATAAATACCGCAGAGATACTTTATGTACGGTAAGATTAAGCAGGAAATTAATGCCGGGAAGAATTTCTTATAGCCTCGGACATTTATGCGCTTCTCTTAGCATAGAAATTGAAGGAAGACACAGAGCAGAAGGTGATGCAGTTGCAACTGCAAAATTATTTGATCTGTTGCTAAGACTAAAAGCAGATCATCCGCAATACAAGAATATGGGCGTTGAGGATATAATGGTTAGGCGCGTTGACAAAATAAAAGAATACATTTTAAAAAAATTGCCTGAAGAATGCGGTGTCTATTATTTTCTGAACAAAGACAAAGAAATAATTTACATTGGCAAAAGCACCAACATGTACAGCCGTGCCATTGGTCATTTCAATACGAAGGAAGGCAAACACAAAAAATTGTTATTTGAATTAATGAATGTTGATTTTGTTGTGACAGGAAGTGAACTCGTTGCTTTATTACTGGAAGCTGAAGAAATAAAAAAACATAAACCGAAATTCAACCGCATGCGTAAAGCAGATCAGTTCACGCACAGCATCGATTGGTTCACTGATAAGAGCGGAAT
Source organism: Sphingobacteriaceae bacterium (assembly GCA_025360355.1). GTDB lineage: Bacteria > Bacteroidota > Bacteroidia > B-17B0 > Aurantibacillaceae > JAHEYG01. Next base: position 15,475 of record JANYCL010000312.1, on the reverse strand, counting down.
AATAAATTTTAAAATCGTAGAATATTCGGAATCAGAAAATTCTTTATTTGCGGCTGTCACCTACTCCACCGTCCGCGAAAAACTCGACCGATGGATCGATGAATATGTTTTGTGTTTAAAATATTGCGGTTTAACCGGAGAAGAATCTGTTTGTTTTAATAATCACATAAAAAAATGCAATGGCATTTGTAATAACGAAGAAGAAATTGAAATTTATAATAAACGTGCGCAAGAAATAATTAAAGACAAAACTTACGCTAATCAGAATTTTCTTGTCCTAGACAGAGGCCGTAATAACGAAGAGCGTTCATTGATCTTAATTGAAGATAGCAAATACAAGGGTTACGGTTATATTGATTCAAGTCATCAAATTAGCTCTGTTAACGAATGCCGAGATGTGATCAAACAAAGCAATTATTATCCTGACTCCGATGAACTGATAAAAGGCTGGATGAAAACCGCAAAACATTTCAAAACCTACAAATTAGCTTCTTCAACACATCAAGGTTGATATGTTCTCTTTTAACTTCTCCTTTCCAATCAAAAAAAATCAAGAATCACGTATATTTGAATATGGAATTTATTTCTGTATTCGACATGTTAAAGGTCGGCGTTGGCCCTTCGAGTTCTCATACTTTGGGTCCATGGCGCGCGTCTCAACAATTTTTAGCGGAATTAAATGAAAAACAAATTCTAAAAAAAATTACAAGGATCGAAGTTGATCTTTTCGGATCACTTGCTCTCACAGGAAAAGGGCATGCTACCAATGTGGCTGTAGTTTTAGGATTAAGCGGTGAAAATCCGGAAACAATAATCGTTGAAAAAATTCCGGTAATAATTGAACAATTAAAATCCGAGGGCAAACTTAATTTATTCGGTGAACATCCGATTGCTTTTAATTTTGAAAAAGATATTGTCTTTAATAAAAAGTTTTTACCCTTTCATGCGAATGCACTTACTTTTAAAGCTTATTACGATACTACTTCTTTTGAATCAACATTTTATTCGATAGGCGGTGGTTTTGTGGTGAAGGAAGGAATTTCAGTAACAACTAAAAAACAAGAAATAAAGTTTCCTTATCCTGTTGAAAAAGCAGACGAGTTATTGCAACACTGTAATTCTACCGGGAAAAAAATATCGGAGATCGTTTTTGAGAATGAAAAAATGCTCCGCTCTGAAACAGAGATCAATAATGAATTAATGCACATTTGGGAAACTATGCTCGAATGTATGTATATTGGTTGTCATACTGAAGGCACTTTACCCGGCGGACTTCACGTTAAACGCAGAGCATTTGATATTTATCAGCACATAAAAGGAAAAGATCCATATTCTAATCCTCAGGAATGGATGGGGTCTATTCGCAAAACTAAAATGAAATTCCGTGAAATATTTAAATGGGTAAGTTGTTTTGCTTTAGCAGTGAATGAAGTGAATGCTAATTTAGGGCGCGTAGTAACGGCACCAACAAATGGAAGCGCCGGAGTTATTCCTGCTGTGCTAATGTATTATTTGGTAATTGAAAGACATAACGCAACAGAAAAACATATCAAACAATTTTTATTAGTTGCAGGAGAAATCGGAAGCATTTTCAAAAAAGGCGCAACTATTTCTGCAGCTATGGGTGGTTGTCAGGCAGAAATTGGTGTATCAAGTGCGATGGCAGCCGGCGCGTTGTGCGAACTTGTTGGCGGAACACCCGGACAAGTTTTAGCTGCAGCAGAAATTGCAATGGAACATCATCTTGGTTTAACTTGTGATCCTGTTGGAGGATTGGTTCAAATTCCTTGCATCGAAAGAAATTCAATGGGTGCGATCAAAGCTATTACAGCAGCCGAATTAGCAAGGGAAACAGATGCAAGCAGCGCAATTGTTTCGTTGGATAAAGTTATTGAAACCATGTGGGCAACCGCAAAAGCAATGAATTCTAAATTTAAAGAAACCAGTCAAGGCGGTTTGGCTGTCGCAGTTAACTCTCCTGATTGCTGATTTTTCCATCACCCAATTTACGTGACTTGTCATCCTGAGCTTGCCGAAGGGTCATCTCTATGTCGTGATTTTAACTTGTGTTTAACTCCAATTAACACTTCATTAACCTTATGTTGTAACTTTTCTTTGGAACTTTACGTCTAAATAGAAAACAAAAAATCATGAACACATTTAAGATCATCCCCGCACTTGCATTACTAACTTTAAGTTTAAATGCTAAACCAAACATTAACGAAACAAATACGAATGTGAAAACAGTAAGAAACCAAATTGAATGTCCGGTTGAATTACTCACCGAAAAAAATACAGCTGCAGTCCGCGTGTTTTTTAAAGTAAATGAGAACGGCAAAGCAGAAAATATTGTGATCAATGCAGAAAACGAAAAGATCAAGCAATACGTTACTGATAAATTAGCTAAACTCGATTTTCCCCAAAAGAATGAAGACGTTAACTTAGTGATCCACTTTAAACTAATTTAAAATTAGTCTTTATCACCTTCTTGTTTGAATTTTTCTTGTCCTGTTGCGGCCCAACTCAGAACAAGTTTTATTTGTTCATCGCTAAGTTTAGCATTACCATGAATTAATGTGTAGGATGACATAGGCATTTCTTTTGCAGTTACAGTCTCTCCTATTTCTTCAAATTTATGCGACTTGCGTTTGTCTTTATAAGTATTGAACTCTGAAAAATTCAAATGATGTTTACCTTCGCTGATATGATCGCCGATCCACCATCCTATTGGCTGAATGTTTTCATACCACATGTGATTCGTATGATTAGAATGGCAATCATAACATGATGCAACTAAAATGTTTTTTACATCTTCAGGTACGGCCACTGATTGAGTAATATCATTTGGCCCAAATGCTTCGCCTAAATTTTTTGAAGGACGGATAAATTGAATAATAATAAAAATTACTGAGAGGCTGATTAAAATGTTCTTTAGTTTAAAAATTTTCTTCATAATGCTAGTCGATGTCTTTATTAATGGTTTGAATATTATGCGTTTCCAAAAGTACGCCTTTTTCGCTTAATTTTATTCCTGTAAGTGATTTTCCGAGATAAGCCCCTGTATCGATATTATAAGAATTAGTTTTAGGATCGTACGCCGGTTTATTTCCTTTAACTGGGGTGTGACCAAAAACCTGAACTTTATTTAAGTTTTTTATTTCGAGCCGATGCCAAAGTAAACCGCTGTAATGATTTTCGTCCATGCTAAAAGGCGAAACACTAATGCCTGCATGACTCACCATAACATGTTCGTTTTCCCAATAGGTTTTCATGTTCTTCATCCATTCCGCATCCTCTTCAAATTTGCGTTCAGATAAAACATAATCCCATAATACTTTTTTACCATATTTATCATACCAGCGTTCCTCCTTATTCTTATTATGATATTGAAGTGCGAGCCATTCATGATTTCCTTTTAAGAAAACTGAGCTTGGATGTTCTTTTTCAATTTCGCGGCACAATTTTACAACCTGAGGCGTAAAATTACCGCGATCTATCAGGTCACCAACCTGAATAAGGATTTCCTCTTTTGGATCCCAGAATTCAAGCATGGCTTTAAATGTATAATAACAACCATGTATATCACCTATAATAAAAAAGTTCATTACGTTTTCTTCAGTTCCTTTATTTTTCTTGAAATGTATTTCTCATTCGGTAAATGGGCTCTTTGAATTCTTCGCGCGTAATTAATTGAATCAATAATTTCCTTTTGTTTTTCCTCTATTAATTCTCTTTGCTTTTCAACTTCCTTTTTTTGTTCTTCAATTACTTTATTATCGCGCTGCTTATTTTTAAATGCCTTAAACGAAACTCCGGCGACCACCAACATTAATGCTAAGCCTGCAAAGCCTCCGTAAGTATAAGTTCGTTGTTTGGTAATTGCCTCTTCGTGTTTTAATTGAGCCTCATTTGTTTTTGCAACATTGGCTACACTGTCTTTTATTGCTTCTCTTTCATATTCAATTTGAAATTGTTTTTTAATACTCGCTTTGCGGTTTGTTTCATTGCTAATACTATCACGCATCTTAGTTGATAACTCAAACATTTCCAAAGCTTCTTTATATTTATTCTGCTTCATATAAATTAATTTCAGATTTTGTGCCGCAGTTTTGATACTAGTAGGATAGCCAAGTTCCTTTGATCTTTGAAAACCAAGACTGGCATACTTAAGTGCTTCGTTCCATTTTTCTTTTTTAATAAACATTCTTGCCATGTTATTAAATGTATTCGCCATACCATCTTTGTTTTTCAATTCTTCTTCAATTTTCAAGTTTCTGTTAAAGTACTCCAACGCTTTTTGAGTTTCTCCTTTCGAAACGTAAACAATTGCAATATTGTTCAAAGAAGTAGCTATTCCCCTTTTATAATTAATTTCCTCTTTAATTTTTAAGCTTTGAAAATGATATTCTAAAGCCTTATCATAATCTCCTTGCTTGTAGTAAAAAAGTCCAACATTATTTAACGAATTCGCTATTCCGCTTCTGTTCTTCATTTGTTGTTGGAGTTTTAAACTCTTCTGATAGCATTCTAAAGTTTTTGCAATTTCACCCTGACTGTTGTAAATACCAGCCAGATTATCTAAAGTATTTGCTATTCCATAATCGTCTCCTATCTCTTCCTGGATCTTTAAACTTTTTGAGAAGTACTCAAGAGCCATACTAATATTCCCTTCATCATTATGGATCAGTCCAATGTTACTTAAAGAAAGTGCCAATCCTCTTTTATCGTTTATTTGCTCTTGTATTTTTTCTGCTCTCAGAAGAGATTTTAATGCATTCGCATCATCACTTTCAGCCGAATAAACTCCGGCCATGCAATATAGCGACATGCCTAAGCCCTTTTTATCATTTATTTCTTCTTGTATTTTCATGCCTTTTATATAATATTCTTGCGCTTTAGGAATTTCTCCTTCATTTTGAGCAAAAACCCCGCTGTTGGTTAAGGAAGTTGCTAAATGTTTTAAATAAAAATTCTTAAGATTTATATTACTGGTCATTGAATAATTCTTCCCGGCTAAAGCTTGTAATTGAGTATTATAATCGAAACTTTCCTTTTCATAAGTTACCTCCGACAACACATTTAACAAATTACATCTTGTAGTATCATCCTTTGCATTTTTCAAAGCCAATTTAATTGAATCCAATTCCGCACTTTGCGCACACAAATTGTACTGAAACAAATTCAGCAAACAGAATAATACTATGTAAACATTTTTTTTCACTAACTTTTTAATTCGTTCATTTTTCTCGAAATATATTTCTCACTCGGTAAATGAGCCCTTTGTATTCGCCGTGCATAATTTATACTGTCAATAATTTCGCGTTGTTTTTCTTCGATGACACTTTTTTGAGCTTCTGCAATTAATTTTTGTTCAGTGATGATGATATTTGCCTTCTGCTTATTTTTAAATGCCTTAAACGAAACTCCGGCAACCACTAACATTAAAGCTAAACCGGCGAAGCCCCCGTAAGTGTAAGTACGTTGCTGAGAAATGGCTTGCTCGTGTTTTATTTGTATGTCATTTGCTTTTACAACATTAGCAACGCTATCCTTAATTGCTTCATTTTCATATTCAATCTGAAACTGCTTTTTTATACTTGCTTTACGGGTTGTTTCGTTACTGATACTATCTCTCATTTTTGTTGATAGCTCATACATTTCAAAAGATTCTTTGTACTTTTTTTGTTTTTCATAAACTAATTTTAAAGTCCAAGCCGCGTTTTGTATCGACTCAGGATAACCTAATTGATTTGCAATTTTAAGACTTCTCACTGCATAATCTTCTGCTTTGCTGTCTTGCCCTTTTTTATGCAAAAAGAAAGCTACATTATTCAGAAGACTAACTAATCCATATTGATCATTTATTTCTTCTCTTATTTTTATTGATCTGTTATAATATTCGATGGCCTTATCATTTTCGCCCCTGTTCTCATAAACATATCCAATGTTATCGAAAGATATTCCCATTCCTCTTTTGTCATTTGTTTCTTCACGTAATTTTAATGACTTAAAATAATAATCTAAAGCTTTGTCAGTATTACCTTGCTTATCGCAAATATAGGCGAGGTTATTTAACGATTCTGCAATTCCTTGTTTATCTTTTAATTCTTCATGCAGCTTTAATATTTTATTCATGTATTCTAAAGCTTTATCAATATCGCCTTGTTTCATAAAAACATCCGAAATACTATTTAAAGCTGTAGCAACTCCGCGTTGGTATTTATAAGTTTCACTTACTTTTAAAGATCTATGAAAATACTCTAATGCAGTTGGAACATTCCCCTGATTCATATAAACTGCTCCAATATTATTTAACAACTGCGCAACAGAAGTATTTTCCTTTATTTCTTCCTCAAACTTTAATGCCGTAAGAAAATTATCTAAAGCCTTGTCAACTTCAGCTTGTTGGGCATAAATGTATCCTAAATTACTTAATGCAGCAGCCATTCCGCTTTTATCATTGATCTCTTTATAAATTTTAAATGCCTCATTACAATAACTTACCGACAAAGCTATATTATCCCTATCTGAATAAATTGAAGCTTGATTGCTTAAACAAGTTGCATAAGCACTAAGGAATCTGTTTTTTACAATTGGAGAAGAATATTGCTCCACAATTTTTTTTGCAAGGTCGCCAGCCTGTTTCCAAAACGAAATTGCAGTATCAGGTTCTTCGAGATAAACTTCTTCTCCCAAAGCAATTAAAGTAACACACTTCGTTGAGTCAACCTTAGCATTTTTTAATGCCAGTTTAAGTGAATCAATATTGGATTGCCCGTATATTGCAAAATTGGAGCAGGCGAAAAATATTATGAAAATGAAATTACGCATCACGCTCTTACTAAATTTTCTTTTTTAGTTCGCTGATCTTTTTGGCAATGTACTTCTCACTTGGCAAATGTGCCCCTTGAATTCTTTTTGCATAATGAATGGAATCCGTAACGGCTTTATTCTTCTGATCTACTATCACTTTTTGCTCTTCAATTATTTTCTTTTGAGCATTCGTAATTTTAAATCTCTTATACAAAAAATAAGAAAATATAAGGACCAACAATAAAATAGCGATCACAACATAATTAATGAAACGCTGCCATTTTTTTTCTTCTTCCTTTTTCTTTAATTCCTCTTCCGACTTAACTTTTAATTCATGCTCTTGTCTATCCAAAGCAAATTGTGTTTTTAAATTATAGAAAGTTGTATTTTTTGACGAATTAAATAAACTATCATTTAACGCTCCTAATTTTTCATGATAGAAAAGTGCTTCGCCAATACTATTTTTCTTCTTATATATTTTATATATGCCTTCAGCAGCATTTTTTTTAGCCATCAGGTTATGTATTTCTGAAGCCAATTGATAAGCCGCTAAATAATATTCAAGAGCTTTATCCGACTTATTGTTAGTATAATATGCTTTTCCTAAAAATGAAAGCTGCTCAGTGATCGATTTTTTATCCCCTAATTTTTGAGCTTCACTTAAACTGATTTCAAATTCCTTTATAGCATCGTCATACTTCCCCATGTCTAAATACACCAAACCAAAATTTGAATGATTTTCTATTTTACCTTTTAGTTCATCCAATGTATTTAATATTTCCAAGGACTGAAGGTGGTAATCCAAAGCTTTAGCATAGTCTTTCTTTTTACGGAAAAGAGCACCCAAATTATTTAATGAAGCTACCATGTCGTATCTGTTACCCATCGCTTTATGGATCTCAAGGCTCTTCATTTGATAAACATAAGACAAACTATCTTCATTCAGTTTTTCGTACAGCTCTGCAATATTTCCAATACAAGCCGCAACAATATATCTGCTTCCTACTTCTTCCTGCAACTTTAAAGATTTTTGTATATACTCAATGGCCTTATTAAAATCAGAAAGGTTGTAATAAATAATGCCGATGTTATTATAAGCAGCGGCCATTTTGTTCTTATCATTTATTTCGCTACAAATTTCAATTGCCTTTTGGAGATATTCCAATGACTTAGGATAATCCGACAATTCGCCGTAAACATTTCCGAGTGTATTGTACGCACTGCCGATTCCTCTTTTAAAATTGATCTTTTCTCCAAGTTCCAGTCCTTGGTTTGCATATTCCAGTGCAGTTTTTAACTGTCCTTTTCTCATGTAGGAATGACCAAGGTTATTTAATGCCATAACCCTTGCTGTATCGGGAATGTTTGTTGTGAGAACTTTTTCGACTGAATCTGTTTTATATTGCTGTGAATATCCGGTACAAAAACAGGCACACATTATCAGTAAATAGAACGATCTCATAATGTGTTTCAGGGAAGACATACACAAATATAGGAAAAGGATCGTCTTAAAGCCATAGTCCGCGCAAAGCAAGCTAAATTTCTTATTTCTCCTCTAAAACCATTATTAAATCAAAGAAATTATATTAGATTTGATACTCTTATTACATAAATAAAACATGAAAAAGCAAATCCTACCCTTATTACTCTTTACTCTTTTATTTACTTCAGCAATTTCACAAGTAAAAAAAATAAGCTATCAATACGACCCTGGCGCTTATATGCGAGAACACAATCTGAATTTCGAGAGCATGCGTCTTAGTGTTGAGTTTGAACCTGAAAAAGGGTTAGTGAAAGGGAAGATCACACATTTCTTCACTCCTATCCGTCCAACTGTAGATTCATTTTATCTTGATGGTCCCGGTATCACTATAAAAGAAGCGAAATTAAATGGTAAAGACATCAAATATAAAAACGATGCAACCGGTATTTCTTTTTTTTCAGGAACAACATTAAAATGGGGGGAAAAAGATAGTTTAGCTATAACTTACGAAGCTACTCCACGTAAAGGATTATATTTTATTGGCTGGAACGATCCGAATAATTTAAGCAGGAAACAAATTTGGACACAAGGACAAGGCGTTGATAACCGTTATTGGTTTCCTTGTTACGATACACCGAATGATAAATTACTTACCGAAGTTTATGTAAAATTTGATAAGGAATATAAAGTTTTGTCGAACGGTGTTAAAATTACGGAAAAAGAAAATAAAGATGGAAGCAAAACCTGGCATTATAAAATGAATCATCCGCATCAATCCTATTTAGTAATGTTGGGAATTGGTAAATATGAAATAAAAGAAAGTAAATCGAAATCAGGAGTGCCATTATACATGTGGTATTATCCGGAATGGAAAGACCGGTTTGATTACACTTACAAATACAATACAAAAATATTTGATTTTTTAGAAAATGAAATTGGTGTTCCTTACCAATGGGAAACGTATTCGCAAATTCCGGTGCAGGATTTTATGTTTGGCGCTATGGAAAATACAACCGCAACTTTGTTTGGTGATTTTTTTGAAGTAGATGCAAGAAGTTATAACGACAGAAATTATGTTGCGGTTAACGCACACGAATTAGCACATCAATGGTTTGGTGATTTTGTAAGTGCACGTACAGGTAACGCGCATTGGTTACAGGAAAGTTTTGCAACACATTATAATATTACTGCGGAAAAAGAATGTTTTGGTCAGGATCATTTTGATTGGGCACGCCGACAAGCCGGTTCAGCTGCCATTGCGGTACAGGATAAGAAATCAATTTCGCATTCTGAAACTTCCTCAACTTTAATTTATCAAAAAGGTTCTCAGGTTTTAGAAATGTTGAAATATATTGTAGGAAGAGAAGCTTTCAATAAATCAATTAAACGTTATTTACTCGCGCATAAATATGATAATGTTGATTCAGACGATCTGTTGAATGCTTTTCAGGATGAATTAGGTTATGGACTGGAATGGTTTTGGGATGAATGGGTTTACAAAGGCGGAGAACCAATTTACAATGTAATAGCCGAAGATAATACACAAGAAGGCGGCAAACGCTTCATGCAATTCACGGTCACACAAATACAAACTGTTAATGAGTTGACCGGCTTATTTAAAATGCCAATTGCTTTTGAAGTTTATTATACCGACGGCACAAAAGATTCTAAAACAGAATGGATAGAAAAAGAAACACACACGGTGAAAGTTTTAAATCCCGGAAATAAAAAAGTAGATTTTGTTTTATTTGATCCGAACAGTGAAATTATTAAGACAGTTAATTTCATAAAACCATTTGAAATGCTAAAAGCTCAAGCTTTACGCGCACCAAAAATGATCGACCGCTATGATGCGATCGCTGCAATGAAAAGTATTCCCATCCTTCAAAAAATTTCCGTGTTTTATGAATTATATCAAAAAAATACTTTTCATGCCATAAAAACTGAAATTGTTAGTCAGGTTTTAGATGCAAAAGATCCTGAGGCTTTAATATTAATCAAACAAGGTTTAAATGATAAAGATGTTTTTGTTAGAAAAGGAATTGTTGCGAACACAAAAACAATTGATCCGGCTTTAGCAGGAGATTACGAAAAACTTTTATTGGATTCTTCTTACCAAACCATTGCGGTGGTTTTAGAAAAATTATGTGGTAATTTTCCTGAGAATACACAAAAGTATTTGGATATCACCAAAGGAATTGAAGGAACAAATGGACGGAATGTAATTATTAAATGGCTTGAGATCGCAGCAGCTAATTCAAACCGCGATAAAAAGTATATTGATCCTTTAGTAGCTTACACCTCTAATTCATATGAGTTCATTACGCGAGCTAATGCCATGAGTGCTTTACGCAAATTAAATTACCTTAATGAAATAGCGTTCGACAATTGTATTAACGCTTGTTTAAGTAGTAACGGAAGACTTTCCGGTCCGGCAACTGAAACCATAAAATATTTTTACGCACAAGTTCAATACAAAAAATTGATCAGCGATAAAACTAAAAACTACTCAGGTAAAAATTGGGAAAAAGAAATTTTGAATAAATTAATTCAGTAATTGTGGATTTGTTAAAAATAAAAAAATGGATTTTTGAAAATGTCATTGAGCATGACTTGACAAAATCTGAGATGAAATTGGATTATAATACTGATGGTGACTTAGGCGTTATTCATTTTGAAATTCAAAAAATTTCGTTTATTGGAGATGTGCGAATTTGGGAAAATGGAGATATTTGTTTAATTAAAATTGAACTACCATCTGGAGTGAACGAAACAAAAAACATAGTAGTTAAAGATGAAAATGAAATCATAAATCTTTTAAATGGTTTCTTAAATGTTTGAAAATAGAAAATTAACCAAGGTAGTTTTTTAAAAGTCTGCTTCGCGATTCAGATTTTAAACGGCGGATAGCTTTTTCTTTTATCTGACGAACGCGCTCTCTTGTCAGATCGTATTTCTCTCCTATTTCTTCCATCGTCATAGCAGCCGTGGAACCAATTCCGTAATACAACATAACTACATCTGATTCTCTTTCTGTAAGTGTACCGAGCGCGCGTTTAATTTCTGTTTGTAAAGAATCTTTCATTAAAAAATCATCCGGTTTTGGATCGGATGGATTATATAAAATTTCCATTAGAGTCATGTCTTCGTTTCCGGGAAGTAAAGCATCTGTTGATGTATTCCAATGCGAAGCCATTAATGTGCTTGTAATTTCTTCTTCCGATATATCTAAAACTTCAGACAGTTCCGGTACGCTTGCTTGCCGTTCTAATTGTTGCTCTAACACACCTTGTGTTTTACGTATTTTATTTAGCGTACTAATTTTATTTAATGGTAAACGAATTACTCTGGATTGATCGGAAATAGCTTGTATAATGGCCTGACGGATCCACCATACTGCATAAGAAATAAATTTAAATCCACGCGTTTCATCAAAGCGTTTTGCAGCTTTCATTAATCCAAGATTACCTTCATTAATTAGATCGGGTAAACTTATTCCTTGATTTTGATATTGTTTTGCAACAGAAACAACAAACCGCAAATTAGCTGTTGTTAATTTTAAAAGCGCTTCATGATCGCCTTCTCTTATTTGTTGTGCTAGTCTGGTTTCCTCTTCAACAGTAATAAGAGGGAGTTTTGAAATGTCTGCTAAATACTTGTCTAACGATGCGGCGTCTCTGTTTGTTATGGATTTACTTATTTTGAGTTGACGCATTCCTGAATTTTAGATTTGAATTAAAAAAAAGAGTAAACCTGTTTTGATCTACTCTTATTAGATTTGACTATTTGGCCAAACTCACATTTACTGCATTCAAACCTTTTGGGCTTTCTTGTATTTCGAATACTACGCTATCATTTTCGCGAATTTCTTCTTTTAATCCGGTAACGTGTACAAATAATTCTTGTCCGTCTTCTGCTTTAATAAAACCAAAGCCTTTTGCCTGGTTAAAAAATTTTACTGTTCCTTTTTCCATTGTTTTTGTTTTTTTGCCCGCATTTTTTTACGGGCGGTTATTATATTTATTTTTTGTTTTTTTCTTAATAAATTCCGTACAATTAAATACGCAGGTTATTCCTTTAAGAGAAAATGTAAAGTTTAACGAATTGTAATTGAAAGCTACAATAGATTGAGATACAATCTTCTAATGAAGAAAATAAAGGTAGGTCTTTAAAATGGACTAACCTAATAAAGCTTCCGGAAAGGTAAATGCAAGTAATTAAAAATCAGACCTTAGAGAAGTTTAAGCAGGTTTCTCTACGTATTCGAAGGGGTGATCTAGTGTCTTTTCCAAAATTTTACCCTGATCCAGCATGTCTAAATCGTTACTATCGTGTTTCCAGATCACTTTAAATTGCTTTTTATCTTTTACAACACCTTTCAATGTTTCGAGAATGTTTAAAATGATCCGGATACTTACTGAATTAATATAGTCAAGATCAAGAGTGAGGTTAATTTTTGGCGGGTTTGTTTTTCTAAATTCTTCTATCCAATTAAATAAAGGCGTATAAAAATGTTTAGCATCTTCAGGACGTGAATTACCGGTGATCATCAATTCTCCTGTTGTAAGCAGAACAATTTCGGGAGTCTTTTTTTCCGCGTTTACTAAATAATTTTTCATAATCTAAAATATCTAAAGCCGTTTTTAATTAATAGTAAGGGCTTTAGCTTAAACTTGACCTAAAAATGGTAATTATTTCTCTAAACTACAAATGAATTCTATTTAAGAAGTCATTTAATGTGAATCTTACAAAATTAAGTCGCCATTTCCTTTAAAGCCTTAACAAAATCGTCTAATTCGGCTGTTGTGGTAAATACGTTAGGTGTAATACGGCAGCCCTGAACACCTTTGCTGTCGATGGCAACAGTATAAATTTTGTGTTTTTTCAAAAGTGTTTCCGCCATTAATGCAGGTTTCATGTCCTTAACCCCGACATTAGCAATAGCACACGAACGTTTTGGATCTTCGGGTGTATTAAGAATAATTTTCGGAAGAGTTCTCACTTTACCAGTCCAATAGTTTTGAAGATAACGCAACCTGTCTTCCTTACGCTGTGCTCCTATCTTATTATAAAAATCAATTGAGTCGGAAATTGCAAGATCCGTATGAACAGGAATTGTTCCTGTATGATTCAACCTTGCAATATCATTTTCATTTTTTTCAGTTTCAGCAAACAGTGGCCATACTTTTGATACAGTATCTTTTTTACAATATAAAAATCCTGCACCAAGTGGTACACTTAACCATTTGTGTAAACTACAGCCGTAATAATCACAATTAAGATCAGACAATTTAAAATTGATTTGAGCAAATGCATGAGCACCATCCACCATAACCACAACACCTTTCGCATGAGCCATATCACATATTTTCCGCACAGGTAAAATTTGTCCGGTAATATTTATCATATGGCAAATCATTAATAATTTAGTTTTTGAAGTAATTGCTTTTGCATACACTTCAACAATTTCCTCATCCGTTTTTGGGTTAAGCGGAACAGAAACAATTTTACTTACAACACCGTAACGTTTGTTTACTTGAGTGAACATATCCAACATAGCACCATAATCGTGTTCTGCCATAACGGCCTCGTCCCCTTCCTTCCAATTCATGCCGCCGATGATCATGTCTAAGGATTCAGTTGTGTTGCGTGTGATAATTAATTCTTCTTTTGTACAGCCAGCTAATTCTGATAATTTAGCTACCATTTTATTCTTGTTTTCATATTGCACAGTACGCATGTAATAAGCGCCTTGCAAATTAATTTCTCTTAGATGAGTAATATATGCTTCTAATATTTCTTGCGGCTGAATGCTATAATATCCGTTCTCGAGATTAATATAATCCGGTTTTAATTTATATCCTTTGCGGATGGACAACCAAAAATCTTCATCAGAAGCTAATTCACTTGAAGGAATATGCGAAACCGAATCTAAGGTTTTACTTAGTACATCTAAACTAACCAGACTACCAAGTCCGATCATTGATGAAGTTTTTAAAAATTCTCTTTTATCCATTTTTTATTTTTTAGATCTTTACTCCGATAATGCAGATGTCCCTTCGGCAAGCTCAGGGCAGGCTGACTCATTTGTATTATATTCTTACTCCTATAATACAAATATCGTCAACTTGTTCAAGATCGCCTTTCCATTCGCTTAACACTGTATTCAAAGTTTCTTTTTGTTCTTCCATTGGCAAATGAGCAATGGTAAGTAATAATTGTTTTAATTGTTTGTGCATGAATTTTTTTCCTTTTGGTCCGCCAAATTGATCCGACATACCATCCGTAAAAGAATATACTACATCGCCTGTCATTAGATCAAGTGTGTGTCCTTTAAATGCTTCTGAGTCGCGGTTATGTTTACCTACAGGCATTTTATCTGCATCTAATACCATCACTTCATAATTTCTAATTATCCAGATCGGATTATTAGCTGCTGCATAACTTAATTTCTTACCCTTCAGATCAAAACACATTATACTACAATCCATCCCGTCTTTTCCGCCTTCATAACTTCCATCTTGCGAAAGATGATGAATAACTTTAGCTCTTGTGAAATTTAATATATCTGCCGGAGAAGTGAGCCTTAGTGATACCACGCCTTCGTTTAAACATGAAATGTTTAACATGCTCATAATGGCGCCGGGTACACCATGCCCAGTGCTGTCGGCCGTTACCAAAGCAAACTGTCCGTTATTTAATTCACACGCCCAATAAAAATCACCACTCACAATATCTTTTGGCTGGAAAAAAATAAAATGTTCAGGGAATTTTTTGTTCATGAAGTCTTCCTTTGCCAATAAAGAATATTGAATTCGTTTAGCATAAGAAATACTATCGATCATCTCTTTATTCTTTTGCTCGATCCTTGTTTTTTGCAGCTGCAATAATTTATCTGTTTGGTCAAGCTTCTGAACCATTTGATTAAAAGAAACAGCAAGTTCGCCAATTTCATCTTTTGATCTTACTATAACAACTTGCTGTAGGTCGCCTTCCCCTACTTTCAAATGCGCATTACGCAATTTTAAAATTGGATTAGAAATATTTCTCGCTAAAATGTAACCGATTATAATGCTTAACAATGAAACTAAAAAACTTCCAATGAATGAAGTTACTTTTACCTTCCTAACACTTTGCTGAATTGTTTTTGTTGAAAAACCAACCATTACCTTTCCATTA
>JANYCL010000304.1 GCA_025360355.1 Sphingobacteriaceae bacterium | reverse complement strand
AGCCAGTTCTCAGAATTGAATTCAGGTTTTTTATCGGAGATAACGATACCTACCAAATTCGGTTTGTCATCCTTTTTCACATAGGCGTAAAGCATCGGGAAAGCCAATGCAATAAAGGCTATCCAGATCTTTGGTGTTATTATTTTATTTTTCGCCGTCATTAAAACCTGAAATAAATAAAAGGATTAAAATCAAGTGCTGAAATATAACTTAATGAGATGTAAAATAAACAAATGCTCACAAACAATAACATGTTACGACTTTGAGAAGTAAATTTCTCTCCGTAAACTTTATCTTGAATGGTTTGCATTTTGGTATTAAATGCAAAGAAAGAAAACACAAGCGCTAATGTACAAGAGAAGATAAAATCATTATTCAAAGCAAATTTACCATCTAAGAAATCAAACGCGTACATTTTTTTGATAACATGAAGCGCATATTCTAAATTTTCATTTCTGAATAAAACCCATCCTGTGACAACAATTATGAAAGTGATGATGGTAGAAACAAACTTTCCGATCTTTTGATATACATTGGATAAGAATAATCTTTCTAAAACTAAAAACAAACCGTGAAATGCTCCCCACAAAACAAAATTCCATGCCGCACCGTGCCACAAACCTGACAATAAAAAGACAATTACCAAATTCCTGTAAATTTTTGCTCCGGAAACTTTATTTCCTCCCAATGGGATGTACAAATAATTTTTCATCCACGCACCAAGCGTAATATGCCATCTCCGCCAGAATTCTGTAATTGAAAAAGATAAATAAGGATTTTTAAAATTCTCAGGCAATCTGAAGCCGCAAATTTTTCCCAAACCAATAGCCATATCGCTGTACCCGCTAAAATCAAAATAAATTTGAAATGTATAAGCTAAAGCTCCAACCCAAGCTGCTGCTGTATCAATCTGCGAAGCATCTAATTTAAAAACCGCATCGGCTTGCATGCCCAAAGTATTTGCAATAATTACTTTTTTAGCAAGACCAAAACAAAAAATAAAAAATCCGCTCAGCTTAGTATCCGTCGTATAATTTTTTTCGCGATTAGTAATTTGGTCTGCGATGTCGTTGTAGCGGACAATTGGTCCGGCAATTAATTTTGGAAAGAAAATAATGTAGGTTTGATAGTGCCAGAAGTTTTTCAAAGGCTTATGAATGCCGCGGTAAACATCCACCACATAAGTAATGCTTTCAAAAGTATAAAATGAAATTCCAATTGGTAAAATTACTTTAGCCCAATGGATCTCAGTTCCGGCTAAAGCATTTATGTTATCAATAAAAAAGTTACAGTATTTAAAATAGAATAGCAAACCCAAATTCATCAACAACGACAACACCAATAATTGATTCTTCCCGTTTTTTGTTTTCGCTTTGCTCATGGCATCCACCAAAAAGAAATCCAAAAAAGTTGTGCCGAGGATCACAAAAATAAATTTCGGTCCGCCCCAGGCATAAAAAATAATGCTGAAAACTAAAATGCAGGCATTCTTGAATTTATTGGGAGTTAAATGATAAGCCAGCAAAAAAACAGGAAGGAAATAAATTAAAAAGGTTATGCTGCTGAATACCATCTTTTATCGTTAAGCAAATTTAAGAGAAAAATGATTGAATGGTATATTGCTTGATTTATTTATCCTAAAGCCTACTGACTTTCTTTTAATTCACCATTCTCACAAACAAGAGTTCTGGCTTTGAATTTGTGGTAAACCAGCATATCATGGGTTGCGAATACCACAGAACTACCGCTTTCGCTGATACTTTTCAATAATTTCAGAATTTCTTCTGAAGTTTCAGGATCAAGATTACCCGTTGCTTCATCGGCTAAAATAATTTCCGGTTCATTTACCAAAGCGCGGGCAATGCTCACACGTTGTTGCTCTCCGCCCGATAATTCGTGAGGCATTTTTTGTTCTTTGCCTTCTAATCCAACTTTTTTGAAAACTTCAATAATGCGCGCTTTAATTTTGTCTTCTTCCTTCCAACCTGTCGCTTTCATCACAAATTTGAGGTTATTGTACAAATTTCTATCGCCTAATAATTGGAAATCCTGGAAAACGATGCCCAATTTGCGTCGTAAATAAGGAATATCTCTGCTTTTTAAATTATTTAACGAATATCCAACAACTGTTGCGGTTCCATTCACCAAAGGCAGATCGCCATAAATGGTTTTTAACAATGAACTTTTGCCGCTTCCGGTTTTTCCGAGCAGATACACGAATTCACCTTTTTTAATTTCAAGATCTACGCTTCCAATAACGGGGCGTTCATCCTGAAAAATGGTGACTTTATCAAATTTTATGACTGTACTCATGTTGAACGCATAAATTTACGCTAATTGTAACCATGCTTTGAAAAGCTCGTTATGCAATATCAACACCAACGGGTTAATAACTGCATTTTCGCTTTACAAACCGCATAGGAACCAAAGTTAACTTTATTGAAATTTTTTACGCTGATCTTTATTCCTCATGATGGTACGAAAGTATGGTATCTGTGTTGCTTTTTCTTTGCTCCTCCTTTCAGGGAATGCACAGAAAACGACGGCGTATATTGACAAAGACCTTCTTTATAAACAAGGATTAGACCTCTTTGATAAAAAACAATTTGTCGCGGCCCAAAAAAGTTTCGGTGATTATATTGCTTTGAATTCAAATACTCGTCTGTTAAAAATTGATGCAGAGTATTATGCAGCGGCTTCGGCGATCGAATTATTTCATAAAGATGGTGAATGGCTTATGCGCGAATTCATTACGGCGCATCCGGAAAGCAATAAAATAAACGGTGCTTGGTTCTATTTAGGAAAATCAAGTTTCAGAAAAAAGAAATACGAAGAGACCATTCAGAATTTTGAGAAAGTTGATATTTATAAATTAGGGAAAGAAGATCTCGCCGAATTGTATTTTAAACGAGGTTATAGCTATATCGAAACAAAAAATCTTGAAAAGGCAAAAGCTGATCTGTATGAAATTAAAGATGTGGACAATAAATACATTTACCCTGCCCTTTATTATTATTCGCATTTAAGTTATAACGACAAACAATACGAAATCGCTTTAGACGGATTTAACAAATTAGTAGGAAACGAAACGTTTGGTTCGGTAGTTCCTTATTATATCACTCAAATTTATTTTGTTCAAGGGAAATATGATAAGGTTGTGAAAAACGGTCCGGATCTATTAAACGACAGCAACCAGGTTCAAAAAACAGGTGAGATAAACCGAATGATCGGTGAATCCTATTATAATTTACAGGATTATAAAAATGCTTTAGAGTATTTGAAGAAAACTGAAATGGCTTCTTCGCTTAACGCTGAAGGAAATTATGCGATCGGTTATTGTTATTACAAATTAAATGATTGCGCCAACGCCATTACGCATTTTGAAAAAGTTGTTGGAATGAATCAGGATACCTTAGCGCAAAACACTTATTATCATATGGCGGATTGTTATATGAAGAATAACGAACGTACAAAAGCAAAAAATTCTTTTTATTCTGCATACAAATTAGACTTCAATAAAAAAATTACTGAAGATGCATTGTACAGTTATGCTAAACTGACTTACGAATTAGATCTTAGTCCTTTTAATGAAGCAGTGAAAGCATTTACAAAATATTTAAAAGAATACCCGAATTCTCCACGTAAAGATGAAGCGTATCATTATTTAATTAATGTTTATTCAACAACCAAA
>JANYCL010000291.1 GCA_025360355.1 Sphingobacteriaceae bacterium | reverse complement strand
CCGCAAGATTGGGTTCACGGCTCAATGGTTGCAGATTATAGAAATACAACTGTTCGTGAAGTGTGGAAAGGTGAATTCTACAAAAAATTACGCGAAGCACACATGTGCAACAAATACGATAACCATCAGTTTTGTGGTAATTGTCCAGATTGGAAACAAACGCGTTGGCCGGATGAAGGTAGAAGCTATGCCGACATGATCGAAGAATTTAAAAATAAAGAATTCGAATAATTGAACTGGATACTTCATTCCAAACCCTGGATCACCGAAGAAGATAAAAAAGCTGTTGCTAATGCAATGGAAAGCGGTTTTATTGGTTCGGGTGAGATTACGAAGAGTTTTGAGAAAAAATTTGCAGAATGGGTTGGTTGTTCAATTCCTGGAGTTGCCGTTTCAAGTGGAACTGCTGCAGTTTATCTCGCATTAAAAACAATTTCTGTTTCAAAGGATGATGAAGTAATTTTACCTACATATGTTTGTCAGAATGTTTTGGAGGCTGTAATTGCAATTGGCGCCTCGCCAATATTGTGTGACGTTGGACCAAACTGGGTTGTGGAACCGGAAAATGTTTCTCACTTGATCACAAAAAAAACAAAAGCAATAATTGTACCCCACATGTATGGTATTTTTGCAGACGTAAAAGAATTTAAAAAATTTGGAATTACAATTATTGAAGATTGTGCGCAAGCGATCGGAGATAAAAGCATCGATAAAATTAACGGTGATATCGCCATTTTTTCTTTTCAACCAACCAAATGTCTAAGTACAGGTGAAGGCGGTATGCTTGTTTCTCTAGATGAAAATATTTCTCAAAGGGCTTTAATTTTAAGAGATGGAGCAGGAGATAAGATACAAGAAAGAATTTTTTCGCCCTTAAGTGATATAAATTCAGCTTTAGGATTAAGTCAGCTTGATCGTTATCCTGATTTTTTAAGTAAGAGAAGAAAAATGGCAGGTAAATATTTAATTGATATTTCAGCAATTAATCAGCTTTTAATTAATTATGATGCAAAGGCAAGTTCAATGTATTTTCGGGTACCGCTTAAAATAAATGGCGGACTCAAGAAATATCAACCATTATTTGCTTCGGAAAAAATTCATATACGCAATGGAGTTGATAAATTGCTTCACCGTTTGATAGGAATTCCTGATGCTAAATTTCCTGTTGCAACAAATTTATTTAACACAACAATTTCTTTACCAATTTATCCGGCACTTGATGATGAAGAATTATCAAGATGTTTAAATGCAGTAAATATATTACAAGGTAATTAAATGAAAAGTCATATTTATTTTCCAAATCTTAATGGTTTACGTTTCATCGCCGCTTTTTTGGTTATAATAAGTCATTTAGAGTGGATGAAGTTTACTGAAAAAATGGACAATTATGCTGCGGCACCTTTCATTAAAGATCTTGGAAGTCTAGGTGTATCCTTGTTTTTTGTGCTAAGTGGTTTTTTAATTACTTATTTATTATTGCAGGAAAAAAAGGAAACGGGAGATATCAGCATAAAGAAATTTTATATCCGGAGAATGCTGCGGATATGGCCGGTATATTATGTTACAGTAATTCTTTCATTTTTTGTATTACCTAATTTTATTTCGATTTCAGGTTATGGATTGGAGATGTACAACGGCAGTTATTATTCAAAACTTTTCTTTTTCTCATTCTTAATGGCAAACGTTTCTTATTCTTTGTATAGCATAGTGCCTTTCGCATCACAATTATGGTCAGTTGGGGTAGAGGAGCAATTTTATTTGTTTTGGCCACTCATAAATAAAAAATTCAAGAAGAACCTTCATAAAATACTTATTTACATAATTGTTTTGATCGTAACATTGCGGATCATATTTCAAATGCTATATGAGAGCCATCCCGATAATGGAAAATTGTATATCCTCCATCATTTTATTGAACATTTTCGCATTCAGGATATGGCAATTGGCGGTTTAGGTGCAATCATTTTATTTTATAAAAAAGAATTGTTGCTGAAGTTTATTCATAGCAGGGATATTGAGATCATTAATTTGACCGCCGCTGTAGTCTCTGTTTTTTCTGGAATGAATTACGGAATTTTTAACGAAGAAGTTTATGCAATGTTCTTTGTTATAATAATTTTGAACGCTGCTTCTAATCCGAATACCATTTTAAATTTGGAAGGTAAACTATTTAAATTCCTTGGTAAAATTTCGTATGGCCTTTACGTTTATCAAATTTTAGCAATAAAAATCGCTATGCTTATTGTGTTTACTTATTGCAGTTTTAAAAATGATATTCAGGGTAATGTGTTTTATTATTTGTTAAGCACTGTTCTCACTATAGCAATTTCTTCCGCTTCTTATTATTTAATGGAAAGGAAACTTTTATCGCTGAAAGAAAAATTTACTTTAGTTCCAAATAATTAGGTAACAATGAAAGTTGGCGTTATCCAATCTAATTATATCCCGTGGCGCGGTTATTTCGATTTTATAAATAGTGTAGATCTTTTTGTGATCTATGACGATGTGCAATATTCGAAAGGAAGCTGGCGTAACCGTAATCAACTTAAATTTCCTGAAGGACCAAAATGGATCACGCTTCCCGTAAAGGTTAATTTAGGAATGATGATCAATGAAGTTACGGTGAAAGAGTTAGATTGGAAAAAACAACATTCAGATCTTTTGACACAGAGTTTAGGAAAAGCACCATTCTTTGATGATGCTATGAAGGTTTGGGAGAAGGGAATTTCCGGTGAAAACAAATTCCTTACCGATCTTAATATAAATATTACTAAAAGTATTTGCGATTATTTAGGTATTAAAACAAAGATCGTGCGGTCTGAACCGTATGATTTGTCAGGCACTAAAACGGATCGCTTAATGAACCTTTTCAAAAAGATCGGCGCGACAAGTTATCTTTCCGGTCCTGCAGCTGAATCTTATTTGGATATTGAATTATTTAAAGCAAATAATATTGATCTGTATTATAAAAAATATACTTACCCTGTCTACGATCAATTGTCTGAACCTTTTTTACCGGCAGTTTCGATATTAGATTTAATTGCCAATAAAGGAAAGGAAGCAATTGATTTGTATAAAAGCTCAGAGCCTGATACGGCTAAAGTGATCTGTAAAAATTGAACCTTCATTTAATTCAGGATACGGTTTTTTTAAATGATTTTGCAGATCTGCTGAATGAAATGGGAGAAATTGAAAACAATCATTTTTATGTTTATTATAGCGAGTCAAAAAATAAAAATGAGTTTAAATATTTGATCAAGGAAAAATTCTCCAAAACAAAAATAATAAATTGTGAACTCGCTGATTTGCACAATCAAGTAAGCAGCTATAAAAACATATTCGTCCACCTGTTGTCTGACCTGCTTTTTGATTTTGTGGAAAAAGTTGATCCAAAAAAAAATCTGATCTGGTGTACTTGGGGGAGTGATTTTTACGGTCCGGATGAAATATTTACAACAATGGTATTTGATGAAGCTTCAGCTGATCTGTTTAATAAATGGAATACTGAATCGGTTTTACAGGATCTCAAAAAAAATAAATTTCCAATAAATATTAAATACCCTTACCGTTTTATTAGAGAAGAATATCACTATAACTTACGAAAAAAAGAGATACTGCAGAATTACCAAAATACCCAAACAGAATACATCGAACGGAAAAGAAAATTACTGAAAAAATTCGCATGCCATATGAATTATGGTTATGAAGATCATTTGTTTATTAAGGAGTTCTATCAAATAGATCCAAAATTTTCTTCGCTGTTCTATACCATGTTCGATGAAGTGGATGATACGGTAGGGGTTTCATCTTATTTAAGTAAGAATGGCATAAACGAAACACACAAAAAAATATTTATTGGTAATTGCGCTACATTACACAATAATCATCTTGAGCTTATTCCGGTCTTGAAAAATATAAAGGAAAAACATCCCACAGTTAAATTTATTGTTCCCCTTTCTTACGGTAATAAAAGATACACAGAATACATTTCCGGAAAATATAAAGAGGACTTAGGCGATTCTTTTTTTCCGATCTATGATTTTATAGGGAAGCAGGAGTATTACAAGATCATAAATTCAATTGATGTTATGATCATGAATCATAATGTTAACCAGGGAGGAACCAATTTATTTAAAGCCATTTATTACGGTAAGAAAATTTTTATTAAAGAAAGAAACCCACTTGGAATTCATTTGAAAAAAAACGGTGTGATCATGTCAGATATTAGCGAGTTGAATGATTCATTGGAGAATGTATTTATGCCCTTGTCGCCTGATATAATTAAAGGAAATAAGATCGCAATAAATCAGATATTCTCAAAGGCGAAAGCTGCTGAAAATATGAGAACTGTTTTTAATGATTTAGCTACAGCTTAGAATGAGTAAAAAAACAATTTTAATTATTTGCTACAACACTCTTCACAACGATCCCCGTGTGTTGCGTCAGATAAAAGTTTTGAAAAATGATTTTAGAGTGGTAACAGCAGGGTATAGCGATTCAAATTTAGGTGTTGAACATATTCAGCTAAAGGATTACGTGTACAAAATGATCGACTTCTTTTTTAAGTATCCTTATTTATTCCGGAAATTCTTTGCAGGGTTAACTCAGATCTATCTTAAAACTTCCGGATTCAGGCATAAGGTTCAAATGTCAGTTCTCCAATTCCCATTATGGAAAAAGTATTATTTCGAAAAAAGATATTGGACCAAAATGGAATTGGCTAATTATGAATCGATGAAAAATGTGCAAGCTGACATTATTCTTGCAAATGACATTCATGCATTACCAATGGCAGTAAAGGTACGGAAGAAAAACGCGAAAATAGTTTTCGATGCACACGAATATCATCCTGAAGAATTAAATGAAATTCCTGAATGGCGCAAAAACGAGAAACCTTTCATCAAATATCTTTGCGCGAAATATATTAAGCAAGCAGATCTAATGTTTACCGTTTCAGAACCAATTGCTAAAGAATATGAAAAAAAGTACGCAATTACTTCCATTGTTATAACAAACGCTCCGCCATTCGTGCAATTAAGTCCTGTAGAAGTAACAAGTAAAATAAAACTAGTTCATCATGGCGGAGCTGTTAAGGAAAGATTGCTTGAAGAGACAATTGGTGTTATGAATTTTCTGGATGACAATTATACGCTGGACCTTATGCTAATTGGCTCTGACAATTCTTATCTAGGACTTTTAAAACAAAAATTTGAGAACGACACAAGAATTAAATTTAACGACCCTGTACCCACAAGCGAAATAAGCAAAAAAATAAACCAGTACGATATCGGTGTTTATATTCTGCCGCCTTTAAACTTTAATAATATAAATGCTCTGCCGAATAAATTTTTTGAATTCATACAGGCAAGATTAATGGTAGCAATAGCACCCATGCCTGCAATGGCCGAAATAGTAAAGAAATATAATGTAGGTGTTGTTGCGGAAGACTATTCTTCAAGATCACTTGCGGACGCAATAAAAAAATTAAGCAAAGAGGAAATATATAATTGTAAAAAGAATTCGGAAGCTGCAGCAATGGAATTGTCTGAAGAAAAAAATAAACAAACTCTTTTATCCGAAATAAAAAAATTAGCGAACTAATATGTGTGGAATAGCCGGAATATTAAGTACTGATAAATGTTATAAGGAATCTCTCAAGCAAATGACAGATTCGATCGCACATCGCGGTCCTGATGGAGAAGGACAATGGTTGGATGAGAATGCAATGGTGGCTTTAGGGCACAGAAGATTATCAATTATTGATCTTAGTGATAATGCTGCACAACCGATGCATAGCATAGACGGGAGATATACAATTGTTTTCAATGGGGAGATCTATAATTATATTGAATTAAAAGAGCCTTTAGTTAAGGCCGGACATAAATTCAAGAATGAATCGGATACAGAAGTGTTATTAAAACTTTATGAATTAGAAGGAGAGAATTGCTTACAAAAACTGGATGGCATGTTTGCATTTGCGATCTGGGATAATTCTGAAAAAACCCTTTTCTGTGCACGCGATCGCTTTGGGGAAAAACCTTTCTACTATCATTATCAACCGGGCAAGAAGTTTCTTTTCGGCTCTGAAATGAAAGCTATTTTTACGCAGGGTGTGGATAAAGGAATTAATAATGAAATGCTTTATAATTTCATTCAGTCTTCGTTCTATATCACGAGTCCGACAGATCGTAGTCTTACTTTTTATAACAGTATAAAAAAATTACCTCCCGGTCATTTTCTTAAATTGAATAAAGATCTTGAATTAAAGATCAACCGTTACTGGAGCTTGGATAAATTGGAAATAGATCCTTCTATTTCATTTGAGCAAGCGAAAGAAAAATATGTGAACCTGTTCTATTCATCAATAAAACGGCGCTTACGTAGTGATGTTCCTGTAGGTTCAAGTTTATCGGGAGGCTTGGACAGTTCAAGTATTGTATGTGCGATTAATGATCTCAACAAAGAGAAAAAAATAAAACAAAATACTTTTTCGGCACGCTTTGCTAATTTTCATAGAGATGAAGGTAATTTTATTCAGAAAGTAATTGATAAAACACATGTTCAGCCTTTTTTTACATGGCCCGATGAAGAAGGTTTCCTAAAAGATTTTGATAAACTCTGCTATCATCAGGAAGAACCCTTTCCATCTGCGAGTATCTATGCGCAATATTGTGTAATGGAAAAAGCGAAGGAAGAAGGCGTAACTGTTTTATTAGACGGACAAGGTGCAGATGAAATATTAGGAGGTTATGAATATTATTTCGAATTTTATTTGAATTCACTTTATTTATCTGACCCTTCAGAATACAAAAAGCAATTAAATGAATTCAGGAATTTGCATAAACATATGCATTTCGCTGATCTTTCAGAAGCGCCTGCGATAATACAACCTGTAGTGAAAGAAAGATCTGTTACAAATAAGATAAAGGATGCTATTCGTCCTGCATACAAATTAATTAATCCTGGAAAATATAAAAGGATCATGGAAAGAATTCCTGTTCACGGTTTTTTCGATAAAGAGTTTACAGCACAATTCAATAAGAACATAAGCTACGATTTCCTATATCATGGAACTGATCTGAATGGTTATTTAAAACATTCTGTAACTACCAATAATCTTGAAGATCTTTTACGTTTCTGTGATAGAAATTCAATGGCGCACAGCAGAGAAGTGAGATTACCTTTTTTAAATCATGAACTAGTTGAATTCTTATTTACACTCCCGGATTCTTATAAATTGCAGAATGGCTGGAGTAAATATTTGATGCGGGAAACAATGAAAACAATTCTTCCTGATGAAATTACATGGAGGGTTGACAAAATTGGTTATGAACCGCCGCAAAAAAAATGGCTTGCAGCACAAAAAGTGGTTGACAGTACTAATGATGCAATAGAATTATTAAAGAGTAAACACATCATTGATAAAAACGCCCTTATTGAAGATCATCATAAATGGCCGGTGCTAATGAGTGCCAATTTATTTAAGTAATTGAAAAAAATCTTTATATTTTGTGAATCGGATCCTAATAAAGAGCCAAGGGTGATTAGAACTATAGAGACACTTTCCGGAAACTTTGAAATTACGGTATGCGGCTATCTTCCTTATAAGAATTTAAATTTCTTCGATGTTGGAAAATTTATTGAACAAAAAAAAATTGTTTCTTTTCATTTAAAGCTCCCTGCATTGATCCGAAAACTGATCTCTGCTTTCCTCAATCTGTTTTACTATAAGAAAAGCGATAACATCTTAAATCCATTACTGAATATTGAAAAAACAGCCGAAGCCTTGAGTAAGTTAAAACCAAACGTAATTATTTGTCATGGAC
>JANYCL010000269.1 GCA_025360355.1 Sphingobacteriaceae bacterium | reverse complement strand
TTTAGTTTGGATAATTTATGGGATGGTTTAGGAGCTATTGTTGTAGATAACCCTTTCATGAAATATTATTACGGTAAAGTTACGATGTATACCGATTTTAATGTTGAGGCCCGTGATCTTATTTTAGCATTTTTAAAATTTTATTTTCCGGATCCTAAAAATTTAGTGACGCCAATAATTGGTGTTGAAAATAAAACAAATGTGACGGAATTTTTAAGTTCGTTAAAAGGATTAAGTTATAAAGAAGGTCATAGCGTTTTAAACAAACGTGTTCGTACACTTGGCGAAAATATTCCGCCTTTAATGAATGCTTATATGAATTTATCGAGTACTATGCGTGTGTTTGGTACAGCAATTAACCCAACTTTTGGCGGCGTTGAAGAAACCGGGATCTTAGTGAAGATCTCTGATATTTACGAGAGTAAAAAAGAACGTCACATCAATTCATACCTTATTGAAAAAGGTTTGCTAAAAGCTTAACGTAATTTATTTTGATCATTAAGAAAGCCATATTCACAAAAACTTCGGCTAAGATTTCGGAATGTCCGAAACCTGTGTTCCCCGAATATGCTTTTATTGGCAGGAGCAACGTTGGGAAATCATCACTCATAAATATGTTGTGCAACCGAAATAAATTAGCACACACCTCATCAACTCCTGGCAAAACAAAAATTATAAATCATTTCTTTATTAATGATAGCTGGTACTTAGTGGATCTTCCGGGATACGGTTATGCTAAGACCAATAAAACCAACCGCGAATTATTTGAAGGCATTATAACAAGTTACATTACCAAGCGCGAAAGTTTAGTGGTTTTATTTGTGTTGGTTGATTACCGTTTACCATTACAACAAATTGATGCAGAGTTCATGCAATGGCTCGGTAAAGAAAATATTCCGTTTTGTATTGTGTTTACTAAAGCAGATAAATTAACTAAGACAGAATTAAAAAAGAATTTGGAAAATTATCTTTTGAAAGTTTCTTATATTTTTGAAGATGAACCAAATTATATTGTAAGCTCATCGAAAAATAAAAATGGTAAAGAACAGATCTTAAAATTCATTGAAGATCATTTTGATCTGTTTGAAAGAAATTAAATGAAGACCGAGTGGCAAACATTGCAGGAAAAATTAAGCGAGCGCTTCGGCAGCGAAATGGATTATGATGCCATTTTATTTACCATCGGATTACAGGAACTGGGCAAAGACTACACCAAAAAATTTAAGAAAGATGAAAAGCTCGACGTTATGCACGTTGCTATTTGTACTTTGTTGGAGCCTTATGAGTTTTATGAATTTGTTGGCAGAGATGAAGACGGCTGGCCACATTGGAAACTGAATGAGAATCTGCCTTTTTTGGATGCGAAACAGCAAAACAAATTGATCATTGACGCGATAATAGAATATTTTAAGAAAAATAATTTTTTATGATTCATTAAGGGTTTCTCGCAAAGACGCAGAGAAAAAATTAAACACCAAAAATTTCCTGAGCATTTTTAGTGGTCATCTCCCCTACTTCAGCAATTGATAGATTTTTTATCTCACCAATTTTTTGTGCGACCTGAATTAAATAACCGCTCTCATTCCGTTTACCACGAAACGGATTTGGTGCGAGATACGGTGAATCCGTTTCTAAAACTAAATGTTTCATGTCAACTTGTTCAACAACTTTATCCAGACCGGAATTTTTAAATGTTACTACACCGCCAATTCCCAATTTAAATCCGCTTAAAGCAATTACTTTATTAGCCTGTTCTAAATTTCCGCTAAAGCAATGAAAAATACCAAGCGGCAATTTTTTGTAAGATGAAAGTATTTCAAAAATTTCATCAAAAGCTTCACGACAATGAATAACAATGGGATAATTATATTGCAGGGCCCAGTCGATCTGTCTTTTGAAAGCCATTTGCTGCTGCACGAAAAATGTTTTGTCCCAATACAGATCAATTCCAATTTCACCGATGGCACAAAATTTACGTTTCAAAAGCCATTCTTCAACTATCATTAACTCCCCTTCTACGTTTGCATTAACCGAACATGGATGAAGTCCCATCATAGGAAAACAATTTTCAGGATATTCCTTTTCTAATTGAAACATGCCCTCAATACTTGCGCTATCAATGTTTGGTAGATAGAACTTTTTTATGCCGGAAGCCAAGGCTTTTTTAATGACCGTATTTCTGTCGGGATTAAATTCCTCAGCATATAAATGGGTATGGGTATCGATGAACATTTTCGTTTTATTCTCCTGCAAAGATAGTTAGATAAATGCGATTTTTTTACTAATTTTGATTGTACCCAAATAATCTATATGAAAAAACTCTACATTTTAATTTTATTAAGTACTTGCTCTTTTATATCCAAAGCGCAATACACAATTACAGCTGCAACAAATCCGATCGCAGGAGATATAGAAAGTTTTATTGACATAGATTCAACAGGTCTTTTCCTTGGAAGCTCCGGCACTTCACAAACATGGAATTATACTGCTATCACAACTTTAACCGTTAACCCGCCTGTCACCAATACTTATGTGGCGATGTCTACAGTCCCAAATAATACTATGTTTCCTACTGCGACAATAGCTGTTGATGATGGCGCCGGAAATTTTGGAATTTTAAGCGACAATAGTACTAAACATGAGTATTTAGGTTATGCTAATGCTGTAGCAGCCAATTGCTGGGCTTATACAGATCCGTATAAGGTTTACACCATCCCTTTCACTTATGGATCAGTTAGTACCGATACTTATTTGCTCGCTTTTCCAACCGATACCACTACAGGAACTTTTACTACCACGGGTGATGGTACAGGCACTTTACAATTACCTACCGGAAATTATACAAACGTTTTAAAAGTAAATTATTTCCGTTATGAAAATGACACTTATGCAAGTGTGGTTTATGATTATACTGTTACAATGGATCAATATTATTCTGCGGTCAGTAAATTTCTTTTGTTAGAAGTTCAAACTACTACTACTTCTGTAACAAGCGGAACTAATGTAACCTGGTATTACAATAAATATGGACGTGTTGCTGCCGTAGGTTTACCAACAGGCATTACAAATAAGGAAAAACGATTGGACGTTAATTTATTCCCTAATCCGTTTTCAAACGGAGAATTGTTTATTACAAATAATGATCCATCATTCGGAAAAATGACAATTGAAATTAATAATGTATTAGGTCAATCCCTAAAAACAATTTCGTTTGAGAATCAAAACGCGAATGAACCAAAACGAATTGATGTAAGGGATCTCGCAAAAGGTATTTATTATTTACGAATTAGCTCTAAAGAGACCTCAAAAACCCAAAAAGTTATTATTGAATAGCTTTTAGTACCTTTTGCGAGATCCCTTACATCAATTCGTTTTGGTTCATTCGCGTTTTGATTCTCAAACGAAATTGTTT
>JANYCL010000250.1 GCA_025360355.1 Sphingobacteriaceae bacterium | reverse complement strand
CTGTTGCCAATTTAAAACCGGTTTTATTAGCGGGCACAACAGTTAAACGCGCTTCGTTACATAACGCGGATATAATTGAGAAATTAGATGTACGTATTGGTGATTCTGTTTATGTAGAAAAAGGAGGCGAAATAATTCCTAAGATCGTTGGTGTTGATCTGAAGAAACGTCCATCTAATAGTAAAAAAACAATTTACATTGATAAATGTCCGGAATGCGGAACAAAACTAACACGCCACGAAGATGAAGCTGCGCATTATTGTCCGAATGAAATGGGTTGTCCGCCACAAGTAAAAGGCAAGATGGAACATTTTGTGGCACGCAAAGGAATGAACATTGATAGTTTAGGTGCAGAAACGATCGGACAATTATATGATGCAGGACTGGTAAAAAATATTGCGGATCTATATGATCTTAAAAAAGAACAACTTTTGCCATTGGAGAGAATGGCAGAGAAAAGTGCGGATAATTTAATTGAAGGTATTGAAGCGAGTAAGAAAATTCCATTTGAGCGTGTCTTATTTGCAATAGGCATTCGTCACGTTGGCGAAACAACTGCAAAAAAAATTGCTAAGAAATTGAAATCAATAGATGTCTTAATGAATTCAACAGAGGAAGAATTAGTAGCAGTTGATGAAGTTGGGGAAATTATTGCTAAAAGCATTGCTGAACATTTTAGTGATCCCGATAATAAAAAAATAATAAATCGTTTAATATCAAAAGGACTCCAATTTGAATTAAGCGAAGAGCAACAACAAGGCGGCAGCGAAAAATTAAAAGATCTGACCTTTGTTATTAGTGGCGTATTCGAAAAATACAGTCGCGATCAGTATAAAGAAATGATAGAATTGAATGGCGGAAAAAATTCAAGTTCCATTTCAAA
The DNA here is from genome assembly GCA_025360355.1 of Sphingobacteriaceae bacterium. Classification (GTDB taxonomy): domain Bacteria; phylum Bacteroidota; class Bacteroidia; order B-17B0; family Aurantibacillaceae; genus JAHEYG01. Next base: position 5,434 of record JANYCL010000250.1, on the reverse strand, counting down.
AAAAACAAGTTTTATTTTAGCAGGAGAAAATATGGGTCCTGAAAAATTAAAGAAAGCCCAAAGCCTCGGTGTGAAAATGATCAACGAAGATGCGTTTTTGAAACTTTTAAATTAAGAAAGCCATGAAAAAAATAATTCTAATATTCTTTTTATTTGTTTCTCTGATCCTGAAAACGCAGAATACATACTATAAAGCATACGACGCAGGAGCGCCTTTAGGTCAGGATACGAAATCAATCATTAAAACTCTGAGCGGCGGCCTCGCTATGATAACATATGATAGCACGTTAAGTATGTACAAAACTGACCTTGGCGGAAATATTATATGGAAAAAGCAGTTCCACCATTCGCCAAACATTTTTATCCCAGGTTTATTAACCCAAGATCTTGTTGATAGTGGTTTTTATTTGTGTACCGGTAATGTCAACTTAACTAAGGTAGATAAATCAGGGAATTTACTATGGTCAAAAAAAATTCCGTCGTTAATAGGTTCAGTATTTATTTGCGGGAGCATTGGTGGAGGGTTTATTTTAACTTCTGGCTCTAATTATGATAATTATCTTTTAAGATTCGATAGCGGTGGCAACATTGTCTGGCAGTATCGCTATCAAACCGCTACAAATGGCGGCGCTAATCTCTCAGATATTCTCCAATGTAAGAATGGCGATTATGTGATAAGCGGAAGTTGCACAAATAATGCAAGGGATCCACAAATATTCAGGGTAGATTCTTCAGGGATGCTGAAATGGTTTAATATATATGATCTTGGTCCTGATAATGAGGTTTTGAATTTGTCGGCAAAAAGTAATGATGAAACTACTCTTGTGTGTGGTTCTTCATATAATCCGGCGTATTACCAGAGTCTTTATTTCAGGATTGATTCTATGGGAAATATTATAAACTTCAAAAAATATCATAATGCACATAATCCAAGCTACTCCGTTATTTTAAGTTTTGGGCCAAACAGGGTATTAATGGCAGGAAATGCGCTTTATTCAGGTTCAAAGAATTTACAAAATCTTTATACCTATATGGACTATACAGGAACTCCAATCTGGAATAAAACATCTGGAAATTCATTATATAGTAGTGCCGGTGCGGATTATACAGAGTGTGGAGTTACCGTTTCGCCGAATAGCTTCGTATTAGGTGGATATGGTGAAGGAAAATTCATCACCATGATTGATTCCGCAGGAAATGGTTTTTGTAATTCTGATACTATCTTGTTAAAAGACACAACTTATGGAATTCCGATTCTTACGCCAACAATAGCGACAGGTGCTACATTCTATTCAACCACAAATAATATTATTATTGTAAATACACCAACTGTAGTATTAACTTCATATTGTAATATGACTTTAGGAATAAATTCAGGTTTGAACATAGCAGAAAACATAATCATTTACCCTAATCCGGCAAGTTCAAATTCATATTTTGAATTGAAAAGCGATCTTGTAAATGAAAATTCAGAGATAATTATCAATGATGTTTTGGGACGAAATGTATTTAGGTCAAAACTTCAAACAGGAATTAATAAAATACCAACACCCGGATGGAATAATGGCGTGTATTTCTTTACCATCTGCGATAATAAAAGAATTTTGGGTCAAGGAAAGATTTGTGTGGCAGACTAAAACAAGCATCGCAAGCTTTGGAATTACAATGAAAAAAAGAATTAAAACAAAAAGGTTACCTTCTGGTAACCTTTGCGGTGAGAGAGAGATTCGAACTCTCGGTACAGTTTCCCGTACGCATGTTTAGCAAACATGTCCTTTCGGCCACTCAGGCATCTCACCAATTTGTGGAGGGCAAAGTTATTTAATTTTTTGAATTGGGAAAAGGTCAAACCCAATTTTTTGTGGTTTACCCCTCTAAATACATATCAATCAACCCTTCGGGAGCCCTGTAAAACAACTGTTTTTTAGTTTTTATAGACTTAATAATGAATTCAGGACTAAAGGGTAATAATATCTCTTTTTCGCCGGAAATAACCTTTAATAATGGATTGGCTGAGTTGCCTTCCAGACCTTCAATTACCCCTACTTCACCTTTAACTTCATCAATTAACGTAAAATTTAAATATTCGAAACCTTCTTCTTTAATTGTGTATTTTTCTTCGGCTAAAACTTCTTTATTTTTTAAAATAGTCGCTGCGTTAATATCGTTCACGCCTTCTAGTTTCACTAAAAAACCATTATTGAAAGCTTTAAATTCTTCAATAAAATAAGGTGCTTGTGATCCGCTCTGTTCAATAAACAAAACACTTAATTTGCTTTTAAAATCTAATTCAGTAAATAAAATTAAATGTCCTTTTAGCCCATGCGATTTGCTAAAATATCCTATGGGTTTTAATTTCATTAATTATTTTTTATCGATTGCAGCTTTTACAAAAGCTACAAATAAAGGGTGCGGTTTTTCGACTGTACTTTTATATTCGGGATGGAACTGTACGCCAATAAAAAACGGATGATCATTCAATTCAATAATTTCAACCAAACCTGCATCAGGGTTTATTCCTGATAATTTCATGCCGGCTTCTCTGAATTTAGGCAAATACTCGTTATTAAATTCGTAACGATGACGATGACGCTCAGTTGTTTCGTTAGAATTATAAATTTTATGTGCTAAAGTATTTTCTTCTAAGCGACAAGGATAAGCACCTAAGCGCATAGTTCCGCCCATGTGTGAAATATTTTTTTGTGCTTCTAAAAGATCGATGACAGGATTTGAAGTTGCAGGATTCATTTCGCGGCTATGTGCATCTTTTAATCCTAAAACATTGCGTGCAAATTCAATTACGGCACATTGCATTCCCAAACAAATTCCGAAAAACGGAACGTTATTTTCGCGTGCAAATTTTATGGCTTCAATTTTTCCTTCAATTCCTCTGTTACCAAAACCGGGCGCGACTAAAATTCCTTTTAATCCCTTTAATTTTTCTTTTACATTCTCATCGGTTAAACTTTCGCTGTGGATCCAATGCAATTTTACTTTACAATCGTTAACAGCGCCTGCATGAATAAAAGATTCGGCAATTGATTTGTAAGAATCTTTTAATTCAACATACTTACCTATCAAACCAATATTTACTTCCTGTTTTGGGTTATGAAATTTAAACAAGAACTCTTTCCATTTTTCTAATTGTGGTACACCTTCAACTGTAATTCCTAATTTTTTCAGAGTGATCACATCCAATTCTTCTTTTTCCATAAACACAGGAACTTCGTAAATTGTAGAAGCATCTAAAGCTTCAATAACAGCATCCACTTCTACGTTACAGAATAAAGCGATCTTACGACGGATATCGCTGTTAATAGCATGTTCCGCTCTACAAACTAAAATATCAGGTTGTACTCCGTATTCCAATAATAATTTTACCGAGTGCTGTGTTGGTTTTGTTTTTAATTCGCCTGAAGTAGATAAATATGGTAATAAGGTTAAATGAATTACTGTACAATCGTTTCCTAATTCCCATTTCAGCTGACGAACTGCCTCAATGTATGGTAAGGATTCAATATCACCAACTGTACCACCAATTTCTGTAATAATAAATTGATATTGTCCGGTTTTGCCTAAAAGTTTAATGCGATTTTTAATTTCATCGGTGATATGCGGAATAACCTGAACGGTTTTTCCTAAATATTCTCCACGACGTTCTTTTTCAATCACGGATTGATAAATTCTTCCTGTTGTGACGTTATTGGCTTGTGAAGTTTTTACATTTAAAAAACGTTCGTAGTGACCAAGATCCAGATCAGTTTCAGCACCATCTTCCGTAACATAACATTCGCCATGTTCATAAGGATTTAAAGTTCCGGGATCAACGTTGATATAAGGATCTAATTTCTGAATTGTTACAGTATAACCGCGGGCCTGAAGTAATTTGGCCAATGAAGCTGAGATAATTCCTTTTCCGAGAGACGATGTTACACCGCCGGTAACAAAGATATATTTGGTGTTTTGAGACATACAGTTTTTAAAAAACTGTAAACAAAGGTAACTAAAGCGGTGGTTCTAACAAACTTAAATCTTAATTCCTATCACTAAAATATCCCATCGGCAAGCTCAGGGCAGGCGACTCATTTTCGTTTGGCCTAAATTTTTATGCCAATAACTAAAATATCGTCAACTTGTTCATATTTACCCTTCCATGTCAAATGACTGTTAATAAGTACCCTTTCCTGTGCATTCATATCATCGGCGGGTAGCGATTCTAAAAGAGCTTTAAAATTTTTGGTCATGAATTTTTTACTTTCAGTACCACCGAATTGATCGGCAAAACCATCTGTTGTGAGATATAAGCGATCTCCTTTATTAAGCTGAAGGGTTAATTGCTTAAAAACATGATCATCCGGAGTAAAACCGGCAATTGCTACTTTATCAGATTTGTATTCACTAAGCTTTCCGTTGTTCACGATGTATAAAGGACGGTTAGCAGCAGAAAAATCGAGTGTATTGGTCTTAATATTGATCCTTACAATCGCGAGATCCATTCCATCGCGCTGTTTCGTTTCATCATCGTGTTGTTTCAAAGTATTCTTTATCTCTACATTCAAAAATTCTAAAATCGCTTTTGGTTCAGTGATCTTCTTTTCGAAAATAGCTTGTGTGATCTTGTCCATACCAACAATACTCATTAAAGCACCGGGAACTCCATGTCCTGTACAATCGGCCGCAACGAGGTAGAAATGATCTCCCAATTTGTGAAACCAATAAAAATCTCCACTCACCACATCTTTTGGCAAATAATAAATAAAGCCTTCCGGGAAAACATTTTTTATTTCTTTTATATCAGGTAGCAATGCATTTTGAATTCCTTTGGCGTATTGAATACTATGTTCGATCTCCCGTTTTTTCTCAGTAATGACCGTGTTTTGTTCCTGCAATAATAAATTGGCGCTTTGTTTTTGTTTATTTTGTTTGTAAAGAAGGTAGGCTATCACAATGATGATGAGTAAAACTATTCCTACTCCCAATAAAGCAAATTTATTTTGTTTTCCTTTTAATTCCTGGATCTCGTTGGCTTGTGTTAATTGTTGTATGCTCGCTTCTTTTTTATCGAGCTCATAACCATTTTGAATATCACTAAGATTTGCAGAGAATAATTGTTTGTTCATTGAATCGCGCAACACAATGAAAGTGTTGTAATAATTGTAAGCTTTGGTAAGATCGCCTTTTGAAAAATAGAACTCATTCAAGTTTCCGCAAGCCGCCATTACTAATTCTTTAAAATTCTTCCTCTCGGCATAATCGTGAACTATCTTAGCTAATTCTATGGCCTTCGCAGTATTTCCTAAATGGAATTCAATTGCAGCCATATCATTCACATTGTTATAGTAAGCCAAAGAATCTGCAAGTATCAATTCGCGCTGAAGTTTCTTTTCCATGTAAAATTTCGCGGAAGTATAATCACCCGACTGTCCCATCAGAT
>JANYCL010000229.1 GCA_025360355.1 Sphingobacteriaceae bacterium | reverse complement strand
GTTATCCCAAGCATGAATGATATTTTTATTTCGAATGTGAACAAAGAAAATAATGTTGTCGGAACCGCAAGTACATTAACAGAATAAAATGGGAAAAATAGGATTAATAATTAAACGCGAAATAATGGCTAAGCTCAGAAGCAAGGCTTTTGTGGTGATGACGTTTTTAGGTCCGTTATTATTTGCAGGTTTTATTATGATCATGTTTTACGCGACCAAAGCGGATAAAAGTGAACAAAGCATTTTAGTGGTTGATGAAACAGAATTTTTTAAAGATAAATTATCCGGTAACGATTATATTTCTTTCTCTTATACTACAGATAAACTTGAAAAAGCGCTAACAGATTTCTATAAATCAGATAAATCAAGCATTTTATACATCCCCAATAATTTAATTGATGGAGCAGGGGGCGCGACAAAAATATTTTACAAAAAAACGCCAGGGTTTGCTGTACAAACTTATGTGAAAAGTCAGATCGAAAAAATTGTTTACGAGTATAAATTAAAAGCAAATAACATTGACCCAAACATCATTCACAATGCGAAACAGTCGGTAAAATTAATAATGGAGAAAGTGAATGAGCAGGGCGAACATGCTGAATCTTTATCGGATGTTGCAAGCATTTCAGGATTTTTATCAGGAGCTTTCATGTTCATTTTCATTTTAATTTATGGCATGATGGTTTTCAGAAGTGTGATGGAAGAAAAAACCAATCGCATCGTAGAAATTATTATTTCATCGGTAAAACCAACACAATTAATGTTGGGAAAAATTTTAGGGATCGCCATTTTAGGGATCATGCAATTCGTAACGATGAGTTTGTTAACCTTTGGTTTGACTACCATTTTATCAATGACAGTAATGAAAGGTGTACAAAAAGATTATACAAAATTTCAGAAGCAACAGGAACAGGTTATGAAAAATGGGGCTACTGCTGATCTGGATAATTTGGATAAAATGCAGGATAAACTGGAAGCGTTTGATGCTCTTGAAAAATTGCAAAAATTGAATTTCTTCGAGATCGGAATTTGTTTCTTGTTTTATTTTATTGGCGGATATTTATTTTACAGTTCATTATTAGCTGCTATTGGAAGCGCAGTCGACACGGAGGCCGACTCGCAGCAATTCATGATGCCTATTATGTTACCATTGATGGCGGGATATTTAATTGCTGTCAACATGATGATGAATCCCGAGGGAAATCTGGCCATGTGGGGATCAATGATACCTTTCACTTCACCAATTGTAATGATGGCGCGCATTCCTAACGGCGTTCCGCTTTGGCAAATATTAGCATCGTTAGGAATTTTATATTCTTCTTTTTTCGGAACAGTTTGGTTAGCCGGAAAAAATTACCGCACCGGGATTTTAATGTACGGTAAAAAAACAAGCTGGAGAGAAATTACTAAATGGCTTTTCTATAAGTAAAATTTCAATTAGATTTCTTATAAAAAAATTGTATCTTAGAGTATCTTTAAGATATTTCAATGAAAAAGGTTTCCAATATTCTAATTCTTATTCTTTTTGTAATTGTATTTTGTGCTTGCAGGAAATATCCTGACGATGGAAAGTTAAGTCTTAATACACCTTATGACAGATTAAGAAAACATTCGTGGAAACTTATCGATATCAATATTGACGGTGCAGATTCTACTAATAAAAGTTGGCCGGCTTTGGGACCGACAGCTTCTTTTAATTTGAATGGGTTTGAGTTAACTTTTGGTGCAAAGAAAGCTGATGATCCAACGGATTATTCCTTGAATGATGGTGGCCCGTTTTGGTATTGGTATTTTGCAAATCATAAAAAGGAACTTAGGATTAGTATGGTAATTGGCTTTACTTCAATGCTTCCTTACGAGGATAATAGAAATTGGAAAATACTTAAGCTGACTGATGATGATCTTTTTCTGGAAATTACAGGTGACGCACCAAAACATGTAACGATTAAATTCGTTAAGAAATAAGTTATTTCAAATAATTTTTCGCTACTTCCCATACAACAACGCCGATACTTACTGAAATATTTAAAGAATGTTTCATTCCTAATTGCGGAATTTCAATACTTCCATCACAAATATCAATAATATCTTGTTCAACACCGTAAACTTCGCTTCCGAAAATTAACGCGAGCTTTTCGTTTTTTTCTGATTTGAAATTTTGCAAATAAATAGCGTTTTTAACCTGTTCAACTGCATAAACTTTATAGCCTTTTTGTTTTAATTCATCAACAGCCTCTTTTGTGGTTTTAAAATGTTTCCAGTTTACAGTTTCCGTCGCACCCAGAGCGGTTTTTTCGATCTCCTTATTGGGAGGTGCGCCTGTTAAGCCGCATAAATACAAGTTTTCGAGCAAAAAAGAATCAGCTGTTCTAAAGGCAGAACCCACATTATTGAGGCTTCGGACGTTATCAAGCATCAAAATAACAGGAAGTTTTTCCGAGCGCTTAAATTCGTCAACGGTTTTGCGTCCAAGGTCCTCGTTTTTTATTTTTTGCATAGGACAAAAATAGCTATCTTTAGCCTAATTATTTCTATTTGTGAAGATCAGCAAAGAATTTAAAATAGGCGTTGTGGTTTTATCTGCCATCGGGGCCTTTATCTGGGGTCTCTTTTATCTAAAAGGCATCAATCTTTTTTCTAATAAATACGTGCTTTATGCGGTTTACCCGAAAATTGACGGATTGATCGAAGCAAACCCTTTAATGATCCATGGTTTTAAAGTTGGGCAGGTAAATAAAATATCTTTAGTAAAAACTCCTGGGAAATATTACAATCAGGTTTTGGTAAAATTTATATTGTCAGAAGAAGTACAAATTCCGAAACACTCAACAGCAAAAGCAGTGAGTTCAGATCTATTGGGATCGAAAGCTGTTGAAATTATGTTTAGTGAGAGTACAGAATACGTTTCATCGGGCGATACATTATTAGCGGAAACAGAAGCGGGATTAAAAGAATCGGTAAACAAACAATTAACACCATTACAGAAAAAAGCGGAAGGATTAATTTCTTCTATTGATTCGGTTATGACGATCGTACAATTTGTATTGAATGATAAAACAAGAGATAATTTAAGTAAATCATTCGAGAGCATTAAAAGAGCAATTCAGAGTTTAGAGCAAACCGCGTATAAATTAGATGATCTGATTGCAAGTGAAAAAGCAAAGATCTCTTCCATGCTCAGCAAATTAAATTCTGTTGCCGGAATGTTAGAACAAAATACAGGAAAAATTGAAAGTGTAATTGGAAATTTAAATACTATCACTGATAGTTTAGCAAAAGCAGATATTAAAAAAGCAATTGAGGATGCTGATAAAACATTATTGGAATTTAAGTCGATTTTAGCACAGATAAATGCCGGACAAGGAACATTGGGTAAGCTTGCTAAAAACGATTCGTTATACAACAACTTAAATAAAACCAGCGAAGATCTTGATAGGTTAATGAAAGATCTCCGTATCAATCCGGAACGTTATATACATTTTTCTGTTTTCGGCAGGAGGGAAAAAGCCAAAAACAAACCTAAACTTTAATAAAGTATAATGGTAAGTTCTATTATTTTCATTGTTCTGTTTCTTGGTGCATCAGCATTCTTTTACATCAATGCAAAAAAAATAAGACGTAATATTTTATTGGGGAAAGACATTTCGATCAAAGACAACAAAGGTGAACGTTTAAAAACAATGACGCTTGTTGCGTTTGGTCAGAAGAAAATGTTTTCGCGTCCTATTCCTGCAATTTTACATTTCTTTTTATACGCTGCATTCGTTATCACGCAAGTTGAATTATTAGAAATTGTTTTTGATGGTGCACTAGGTCATCACCGTGCATTCAGAGCTTCTTTGGGAGAATTTTACACATTTGTGGTGAGTTTTATTGAGGTTTTATCTGTATTAGCTTTTATTGGGACAATTGCATTCTTATCGAGAAGAAATTTATTAAAAGTTCCGCGCTTAGTGCAAAGCGAATTAAATGGCTGGCCGAAATTAGATGCCAATTTTATTTTATTGGGAGAATTAACTC
>JANYCL010000225.1 GCA_025360355.1 Sphingobacteriaceae bacterium | reverse complement strand
ATTAATATCTTTTAAACTCAGAAGTTTAAATTTTTGTCCAACTAATTTTTGAACTTCCAAAATTTTATTTTGATTTGCAGTTGCAAAAACCAGTTCCATTTATTTTGTTTTAAATAAAGCTAAAAAGTTATCTTTTTGCGATTCAACAGAAAATTTCTCCACTACCGTTTCTCTTCCGGCTTTCCCAATTTTTTCTCGCAGAGTTTTTGATTCAATCAGATCAGATAATTTATTGATCCATTCCTCTTCGGTTCCGGCTAAAAAACCATTTTCGCCATCCTTAATTATTTCCGTATTCACACCAACGGGCGACATAATTGTTGGGATCTCAAGAGCCATGTATTGTAAGCCTTTCAAGCCGCATTTTCCTTGTGCCCATTTATCATTCGGTAAAGGCATGATGCCAATATCAAAAGTTAAAAGTTCTTCAACTTCTGTTTCGCTTTTCCATCCTATGCCTTTAATATTTAAGGCTTCGTTTACATATGCAGGATCGCCAATAACTTTAAACCCCAAATTATCGCCAAATTTTTGTTTTAGTTTACAAAGAAAAGGAATTGCATGTTCAAAATGTTTAATTGTTGTTAAACTCCCGCTCCAGCCGATCCGAATTTTATCGGATACTTGCTTTTCTTTTTTGCAATACTCGGTAGTGTTAATGGTTGTAGGAATTACGATCACATTCTTATTGAACTCTTTTGCATAATTTCCTAGATATTCATTCCCGCCAACTACTGTATCACAAACCGAAATAATTTTGGAAGTTTTATCAGGATTCTTTAGCCAGGCAAAAGCCTTGTTTGCATTCGACACATCTAATAACCAAATGGAATCGTCAAAATCATAAATTAATTTTGCGCGCGATCTTGAAAATCGTTTTTCAAAATAACTTGTTCCCAACATAAAACACTCACGCTGAATAAAAATAAAATCGTAATCGCTTGCAGTGCGGCTAAGCTTAAATAGTTTAGAAATGCTTTTTAAAACAAGAAATAATTTTGAAATTATTTTACCCTTACTGTAAAATTTTTTATCATCTTTTTCATTGAGTAAAAAAAAGTGTGTGCAATCGAATCCTTTCTCTTTTAAATAGGGCAAATATTGTTCGAACCTGAAGCGTTGACTTGGCGAACGATTTGGGCGGTGAATAGTTAAAAAAAGAATTTTAGACATTTTAATCTTCCAGCCAGATTTTTGGGAGTTTTTCTGTGATCTCAATGTTGCCGAATTTTTTGCTCTTCTTAACACCTGCTGTTTTTGCCCAGTTCAGCATTTTTTGCAAGCCATTGTTTAAGGAAGTAAACTTATTTTCATTAACTGAAAAAACAGATTTTAATTTTGAGTGATCAGAATAAGCATGCTGTACTTCGTTTCTTGAATCTAAAAAACGAATTGGCTGCTCAGCTTTCATCACTTTTATAACTTCAGAGGCTAATTCCTTAACCGAATAATCTTTATCACCGCCAATATTAAAAACTTGGTTGTATGCTTTGGTATTATTTACAGACTCAGCAATGTAAGGCGCAACATCATCTATATAACTAAATGCCCGCGTTTGTGAACCATCACCAAAAATAGTTAAAGGCTTACCTTGCATTAATTGATTCATAAAAATTCCTACAACATTCCTATAACGGTCGCCCAAATTTTGATATTCTCCATAAACATTATGCGGACGGAAAATGATGTAATCTAAACCAAACATTTCATGCGTATTTTTCAGATCCATTTCCACACAATATTTAGCGATCCCATAAGGATCTTCAGGCATAGGAATCATGTCTTCTCTCATTGGTAATTGTCCTTTACCATAAACAGCAATTGATGAGGTGAACACAAAACATTTTATTTTATGAATGACAGATTGATTAATTAAATTAATGCTGCCAATAACATTATTATTATAATTAAAGCGTTTAATAAAATGGCTTAGTCCTTCAGCTGCGTATGCGGCTAAATGATAGACGTAATCGAATTTTTCATCGGCAAATAATTTTTCCAGTAAAGGATAATCATTTACAGAACCCATAACAAATTTTGCTTTTGGGTTTACATTTTCTTGGAATCCTCCGCTTAGATCATCAAGAACTACAACTGAATGTCCAAGTTCAATAAGGCGATTTGTAACATGCGCCCCAATAAAACCTGCACCCCCTGTAACTAATGATTTCATGCTGTATTATTTTTGGTGAAAATAAATTTTATTTTTCTAAATTTAGTATAAAAACCTGACAAATAATTAAGCCCTTTAAGTTATTTGATCATTTCTTCAAAGCTGTATTCTTGGGGCCTTAGGATTTCTTTTTAAAAGTTTAAAATTTTCTTACTTTTATACAATATCAAATAAGTGAGTTGATCACTATTTTTTACATAATTTATGAGTGATAAGGCGGTTATAGTTGAAAATTTATGGAAGGGTTATCATTTAGGAAGTGGTAAGTCCGGCAGCCTTAGAGAAACCCTCACTTCACTTTTTAAAACTGATGCAACACAAAAAGAACTTTTTTGGGCACTTCATGATATTAGTTTTAGCATTAACAAAGGGGACACTGTAGGAATTATTGGCAGAAACGGTGCCGGAAAAAGTACACTACTTAAAATTCTAAGTCGGATAACAGCTCCCACTAAAGGTGGTTTTACACTTAACGGCCGGGTCTCTTCTTTACTTGAAGTAGGAACAGGCTTTCATCCAGAATTAACCGGTACAGAAAACATTTATTTAAACGGAACCATTTTAGGAATGAAGAGACGTGAGGTAAAAGCAAAATTTGATGAAATCGTTTCTTTTAGCGGTATTGAGAAATTTATTGAAACCCCTGTAAAGCGATATAGTTCAGGAATGTACGTGCGCCTTGCTTTTGCAGTAGCTGCACACCTTGAACCCGAAATTCTTATTGTAGATGAAGTATTGGCTGTTGGTGATGCGGAGTTTCAGAAAAAATGTATTGGGAAAATGAAAGAGGTAAGTACAAACCAGGGAAGAACTGTTTTATTTGTAAGCCATAATATGGGTGCCGTTGCTCAGCTTTGTAATAAAGGAATTCTTTTAGCGAACGGGAAATTAATTGAACAATCGAATATCAATCAGGTGATCAATGCTTATCTTGGAAACTTGGAAAGCTCTGTTGATCTTATAAAAAAGGATGTCCTAAAAAATACAACTCATTTTGTTGAAGTTTTTATGTGCGACAGTAAACTTAAACCAATATCGGAGTACAAGCATAACGAAGATATTTTCATGAAGATAAATTTGCATGTTGCTGATTTTAATGAAAACTATGAATTGGCAATGCGTTTGATCGACCGGAATAAAAATCCTGTTTTCACAATTCATGAAAAATTAAAAAAACATTATAAAAATGATCACGCAATTTCATTAACCGTAAAGCTTCCCTCGGGCTTTCTAACTCCAAATTCTTTTTCGTGGGTCATTTGCATCAATCATCCTGGGGTAGCTCTGCACGATCTGCAAAATGATGTGTTAAGTTTTTCTGTTCTTGAAACAGGTACTGATTTTACAAGATATAATAGTGCAGATTACGGTAACGTTTTTGCAAAATATGAAATACTTTAATTTATAAAATGAAAAAACTGATCAGAAAAATAATCAATGCATTTGGATATGATGTTGTTGCCCTCGCACGCAGAAATAAAACAATTAAAACAAAAAATTTAAAACTTTACAATACAGCAACAGGAAATTATTATTTACCCGCCGATGCAAAAGGAGATGTTGTTGTGCAAACTATAATACAAAACGCTATTTTTGAAAAAGAAGTTGTTGACCTTGCCAAGAAATATATTAAAAAGGGATCGGCCGTTCTGGATGTCGGTGCTAATTTCGGACAAATGAGCCTCTTGTTTTCTGAAGCCGCTGGAGCAGATGGGAAAGTTTACTCATTCGACGCCGATGATTTTGTTTTTGAAATTCTCGAAAAAAATATTTTGGCAAACAACAAAAAAAATATTTTATCGGTTTTTGGCGCAGTTCATAACAAACCAGGCGAAACGCTTATTTTTCCGGAGCAAGATTTTATTGAGTTCCAGGCCTATGGTTCTTATGGGATCGATTATAATGCTTCGAGCGGAAGAAAAGTTCCTACCGTAACAATTGATAGTTTAAATATTAAAGAAAATATTAGCTTCATGAAGATCGACATACAAGGCGGAGATCTTCAGGCAATGGAAGGAGCCATTAACACGATCAATAAAAATAAAATGCCTATTATTTTTGAATATGAATATCATTTTGAAGATAAATTCAAAATGAGTTTTCAGCAATACGTTGATTTTGTTGCAAGCATTAATTATAAGTTTGAAAAAGTAATTAATGGTCATAATTTTTTAATTGTCCCTAAATAAAATTTGCTAAAATGTATACTGAAATCTCTAAATGCAGAATATCCGGAAGCACTAACTTGGTTAATGTTTTATCATTAGGTGAACAATATTTAACAGGTGTATTTCCTAAGTCTAAAGATGAAAAAATCACAAAAGGTCCTTTAGATCTGCTATGGTGCCCCGACAGCGGTTTACTTCAACTGAAACAATCTTACAGCTCAGAAGAAATGTATGGTGATAATTACGGTTACCGTTCAGGACTGAATGCAAGTATGGTAAAACATCTCACACAAAAAATTCATTCACTCGAAAAAATGATTTCATTACAGGAAAACGATCTTGTTATTGATATTGGAAGTAATGATGCAACATCATTAAAAGCATATAAAAGTAAATGCAGAAAAGCAGGCATTGATCCAACAGGATTAAAATTTAAAGAATATTATACCGACGACATAAAACTTATTCCGGATTTTTTTAATGAAAGTGTTTTCAGAAAAACATTCCCAACTGAAAAAGCTAAGATCATTACTTCCATTGCAATGTTTTATGATCTGGAAAACCCTGCTCAATTTGTAAAAGATGTTTTCAATTGTTTGCACGATGAAGGAATTTGGCATTTTGAACAAAGCTATATGCCTTCCATGCTCAGAACTAATTCTTATGATACGATCTGTCATGAACATTTAGAATTTTATTCTTTTCAAGTAGTAAAAAAATTACTTGAAAGTTGTGATATGAAAGTGATCGATGTGCAAATGAATTCTGTAAACGGCGGAAGTTTTGCAGTTACCGCAGGAAAAAAGAGTTGCAGTTTAAAACCTAATTCAGCAATTATTAACTGGATGCTAAAACAAGAAGAGGA
>JANYCL010000203.1 GCA_025360355.1 Sphingobacteriaceae bacterium | reverse complement strand
CTCTGCAATTCCTATTTATTTCTGGCGGATCAGTTTTGTAATGAGCGCAGCAATATTAACCGGACCAAAACGAATTAAAACACTTTTGAATCTCGTAAAATATAAACCAGATCCGCTCTTAAAAACAATGGAAGATTCAAAAACTGCTTTTGAGATATTGACTATTGGTGTATTGAATGATTATAGAAAAGTTTATATCACCGAAAAAGAAAAGATCTCTCACAAAATATTAAAACATGCCGTAAACGAATATAAGAACAACGGCTACAAAAAAATCACAGGTCAGATCATGAAATCGAACCGCATGGCTTTGGGCTTTTACGAGACCTTTAACGCCAATTTTGTGCAGTCAAGCACCAATGAAGGCGGAGTTATCCTCGATCTGAATATCGAGAACGTGAAATAGACGGAATATGTCTATAAAAAAGTCTTTTTCTTATTTTAATTTCACGTTCTCGATATTCAGATCGAGGATAACGCCGCCTTCATTGGTGCTTGACTGCACGAAATTGGCGTTAAAGGTCTCGTAAAAACCCAAAGCCATGCGGTTTGATTTAAGAATCTGGCCTGTAATTTTTTTGTAGCCGTTATTTTTATATTCGTTAACGGCATGTTTTAATATTTTATGGGAGATCTTTTCTTTTTCCGTGATATAAACTTTTCTGTAATTATTCAATACACCAATGGTCAGGATCTCGAAAGCAGTTTTTGAATCTTCCATTGTTTTTAAAAGCGGATCGGGTTTATATTTTACCAGATTCAAAAGTGTTTTAATTCGTTTCGGTCCGGTTAATATTGCGGCACTCATTACAAAACTTATCCTCCAGAAATAAACAGGAATGGCAGAACGGATCAGTGAAAATGGTTTTTTATTGGTGACGATCATGCCAACATATTTTCCATCATACTTTGCTAAAAAACATTTCAGGGAACCAATTTCGGGCAGACATTTATAATAGAATTTCTTCATGAAGATATTCCCCATTTCCACAACAAAACTATCAGGTAAAACACTGGAGTGAATGGCGCAGATCAGATCCATTTGCTCCTTATCATTGGGGTTAAAAACAACTATCTCAAAAGTATCCGCCATAAATGTGAATTTCTTAGACAAAAATAGGTTTTTTATTCGTAATTTTAGCCTATGAAAAAAATAGTTAAAGTAGGAAATATAGAGTGCGGGGCTAAGGATCTGTTCCTTATTTCAGGGCCTTGTGTAATTGAAGAAGAAAGCATCATGATGAAAACCGCCGAGAAACTAAAAGTGTTTCAGAGCGCATGAAAATAAAGATCATTTACAAATCCTCTTTTCAAAAAGATAACCGCAGCAGTTTAAAATATTATGATGGTCCCGGTTTAGCAAAAGGTGTTGCTTTACTAGCGAAAGTAAAAGAACAATTTGGCTTCCCAATTTTAACCGACATACATTATCCTGACCAAGCCGCCGCTGCAGGAGAAGTTTGTGATGTATTACAAATTCCTGCTTACCTCTGTATGCAATCAACTTTATTAGTTGCTGCCGCGAAAACAGGAAAAGTTGTAAATATAAAACACGGACAATTTTTAGCGCCCGACAATATGAAGCACCCTGTTGCAAAATGTATTGAGAGCGGGAACGATAATATTATTTTAACTGAGCGCGGTTACACTTTTGGTTATAACGATTTGATCGTTGACCCGAGAAGTTTTTATCATTTGAATAATATTGGTTATCCTGTTGTGTTTGATGTTACGCATTGTGTGCGCAAATACGGCATCCCAAGTTCAGATGTAAAAGGCGGCGCTAGAGAATTTTTACCTGTGCTTTCACGCGCAGGAGTTGCAAGCGGAGTTGATGGTGTTTTTATTGAAACACATCCTGATCCCGCAAAAGCTTTATGTGATGCTGCTTCTCAATTATGCGTTTACGACTTAGAGGAATTTTTAAAACCTCTTATCGAATTGCATAATGTGGTGAGGAAGTATTAATTTAATACAGATAAGGATGCCAAACATTCTCCGATCTTGCAAAAATCGCATGCTAAGGATGAAAAAAACAGTCCTATATGGGAGTTAGGTGTCATTGCTGACAGACAAAATGAAACTAAATAACAAACTCATAGACATCGACTTTTTACCAAATCGCGACTTGCTTTATGGTGGTTATTGTATCAAGCAAAATAGACAAATTCTTATATTAGTAAATTACGACACAAGAGCTAAAAGCTTTGACGGTTATTCTGTTTTCCGACCTAAAGAAATTACTAAATATAGAAATTGGACGCCTGCTGAAATACGCAAAATTAAGACTGACAACCGTAAGATATTTCAATCTGCCTTGACACTCGATAAAATGAATTCGTTTTATTCCACATTAAAATCGTTAGACAACGGAACTTTAATCTCATTTTTCACAGACAATTTAACCGACGAATATTATGTTGCAAAAATTACTGGCTTGACAAGAGACACGGCGACTTTAAAACTCATCGACAAAAAAAGTAAATGGACAACTACAAAAAAACTCAAACTCGCAGACATCAACTTTTTCAGTTTTTTGACAACGTATGAAAAAAGACTTATAAGCAACATCACCTAACAGCAAATTCGTTCCATTTTTTGCGTGTTAGCGCTTAAATGCTAAATTTGGACAAGTAAAAAACGGAAGCGAATTTGCAAACCGTTATCTTTAAGTTCCATAATGTCAAAAAAAATTCTCATATTTTCTTTTCTCTGTGTTTTTCTCAGCTCCTGTTTTTTGTCGTTGCATCATAGAAGAAAACCTGCATTGGTAAAAGGTGTGAATATGGATGAAACGCTGAAGATCTCGCATGATGAAATGCAAAAGAAAAATTTGAGTCAGTCGTTAGGATTGTGGGTCATACGTGATCAGATAATAAATCCCGCGCAGGCTAAAATTATCTCTGAACTTTATTTGAGTAAAGTTGATAGCATGAACAGTGAATTTAATATCTGGCATTCATCCTGGGCTATTTCTAATTTGTATCGTTTCGGTGATGATGCGGTGAAAGCAGAATTAGAATCGGCTTATCAAAAAGCAAAAAAAAAACCTGAGAGAATACAAAAAAGAGGGATGCGGAAATTAGCAAACCATCATGTTAACGGAAGAAGAACAGTTACAGGTTTTATCCACGCTGGCGGAAGATCTTATGCTAAACGACATCTTGTGGTTCCCGGAAATAAACGGTATCTTCAGTCCTACGATCAGTATCGTCAAAACGAAACAGCGCCGAAAAAATAAATTATGAAAAAAATAGTTCTTCTTTTATTCTTTATTTCTCCATTTTTTTTAGCAGCCCAAAGTTCGCGCAAAGTTGATAGTCTTAATAAATTATTAAATGAACCGCAGCATGATACTATAAAATTTAAAGTTCTTAAACAGCTTTTTTACGCTTATAAAAACATAAATACAAACAAAGCCCTCGAATACTCAGCGCAGCTTTTACAACTCAGCGAAAAACTTGACAAGCGCCACCAAGCTGATGCTTATTATTATGAAGGTATGGCCTTATTAAAGCAAGGTAAATACGACACTGCTTTAATATGGTGCGAGAAAAGTATTTTACTTTACAAAGAATTAAACCGTTTAAGGGATATTGGACAAACCTATAATCAAATTGCAAATACCTATTTAGAAAAGCCTGATCTGGTAAAAGCTGTTTATTATTATCAGCAGTCATTAGCGATAAAAGAAAAAGCTAATGATGAAGACGGCATGTCGAACACCTACGCCAATTTAGGAAATGCATACAATCAAATGGACAATAGCAAAAAAGCTCTTGAATATTTTGATAAGGCGGCATTGATGAAGAAGAAAATAAATGATGATCGCGGATATGCTGCTTGTTTGTGTAATAAATCGGGTGTGCTTAACCGTTTAGAAAAATATAAAGAAGCTGTTGCAATACTTGAAGAAGCTTATGCGATCTCTGTAAAACTAGAAGATCCTGCTCTTACCTCCGCCATACTTGGTAACCTTGGTGAAAGTTATCAGTTCATGAAAGATCTGAAAAATGCAGAAAAATATTCCTTAGAATGTCTTCAGATCCGTTTGGAACTTGCCGATAGCAATGACATTTGTTACAGTTATATTAGCCTTAGTAATATTTATGTCGACCAAGGTAAATACCGTAAAGCTGTTGCTTGTGCTTTAAAAGCAAAAGTTATTGCAGAAAATAATAATTGGGGAAGTTCGCGTTATGATGCTTATCATACACTTGCCAAATCATATTACGAGTTAGGTGACTATAAATTAAGTGCTGATTATTTTTTATTATTGAAAGGTGTGAATGATACACTATATAATAAACAAAATTCAGAGAGTGTAAATAAAATGGAAGCCATTTACCAAACCGAGAAGAAAGACGCGGAGCTTAAATTAAATTCGGAGAAACTAAAAAATCAGCAGCTAGAAATTAAAAAACAAAACATTTTCAAATTAGTTTTTGGGGTTGGCTTATTGCTTTCGTTATTGGTTATATTTTTCGTGGTGAGAGGCTATCAGCAAAAAAAGAGAGCTAACGAAATAATTTCAGAACAAAAACAACAGGTAGATTTTCAGAAAAAGATATTAGAAGAAAAAAATAAGGAAATTACCGATTCCATTTTTTATGCGAGAAGAATTCAAAGAGCTTTACTTACTTCTGAAGCTTACATGAAAAGATTTGTCCCGGAATGTTTTGTATTCTACAAACCAAAAGATATTGTAAGCGGCGATTTTTATTGGTCGCTTTGTAAGAACGACCGGTTCATGTTAATGACTGCTGATTGTACAGGTCATGGAGTTCCCGGCGCTTTCATGAGTTTGATGGGCATAAACATGCTAAATGAAATTACTGCTGAGAAAGACATTACCTCACCGGAATTGGTCTTAAATAATTTGCGGAGTGAATTAATTACCGCGCTCAATCCGGAAGATGCTGTAGAAGAATCGAAAGACGGAATGGATGCTGTTTTTTGTTCCATTAATTTAAAAACATTGCGATTAGAAGCAGCTTGCGCGAATAATCCTCTATGGATCGTAAGAGATGGAAAATTGCTCGAAACAATTGCAGCTGATAAAATTCCTATTGGTAAATCTCCAAAAGAAACTGTTCCTTACACTTTAAAAGAATTTCAATTAATTAAAGGCGATATTGTTTACAGTTTTACCGATGGCTACGCTGATCAGTTCGGTGGACCAAAAGGAAAAAAATTCAAGTATAAACAATTACAGGAATTACTTTTGCAAAATGCCGGCGCAAGCATGTCGCAACAAAAAAACATTTTAGAAAAAACCCTTTCCGACTGGAAATCGAATATCGAACAGGTTGATGACATTTTGATAATTGGAATTAGGGTATAAAAATTATTTTTCTGCCTCGTAAATAGCAGCCACACCAAAAGAAAGTGTTTCGAAAGAAGAATTCTTAAATCCGCATTTATTTAATACAGCAATAAAGTCTTCGTTATTAGGAAATGCTTTTACACTTTCCGGCAAATAAGTATAAGCGCGTGTATCTTTCGAAAATATCTTTCCTATAAAAGGTGTCACCACCGAAAAATAAAAAGTGTAAAGCTGTTTTACAGGAAATTTACGCGGATAAGAAAATTCAAGAATGACAATTTTTCCTCCTGGTCGCAAAACACGATTTAAATTCAACAATCCCTTTTCTAAATTCTCAAAATTCCTCACACCAAAACCAACAACTATCGCATCAAAAGAATTATCTGCAAAATCAACTGTTTCGGCATCACCTTGCTTTA
>JANYCL010000202.1 GCA_025360355.1 Sphingobacteriaceae bacterium | reverse complement strand
AACCGTTTTATTTAATAGTGATTGTCATATTGGATTAGCGGCGCCAAAACAAAGTATGAAAACATACTTTTATAAAAATGCTGATGCTGATGAAATGCTTTTCATTCACAAAGGCAAAGGCGTGTTGCGTACGTTCATGGGAAACATTCCTTTTGAGTATGGCGATTATTTAATTATTCCACGCGGTATGATCTACCAAATGGAATTTGAAACAAGTGATAACCGTATTTTTTATGTAGAAAGTTTTCATCCGCTTTACACACCAAAGCGTTATAAAAATGCAAGCGGACAACATTTAGAACATTCACCATTTTGTGAACGGGATTTTAAATTACCAACGGAATTAGAAACTCATGATCAAATTGGCGACTTCCTAATTAAAATAAAAAAAGAAGGCATGATGCATGAAGTATTGTATGCATCACATCCTTTTGATGTTGTTGGTTGGGATGGTTATAATTTTCCCTGGGCATTTTCTATTCACAATTTTGAACCTATAACGGGTCGCGTGCATCAACCGCCACCTGTGCATCAAACTTTTGAAACACCTGCTTTCGTTGTGTGTTCGTTTTGTCCGCGCTTGTATGATTATCATCCCAAATCAATTCCTGCTCCTTACAATCACAGTAATATTGATAGTGATGAAGTGTTGTATTATGTTGACGGCGAATTTATGAGCCGCAATGATATTAAACAAGGTTATATTACATTACACCCAAAAGGTATTCCGCATGGCCCTGCACCGGGAGCTATGGAACGCAGTATCGGGCAAAAAGAAACTCAGGAATTAGCTGTGATGGTAGATACATTCAGGCCGCTAATGGTAACTGAAGATGCTCTTGGTATTGACGATGGTAAATACTACAAAAGTTGGGTAGAATAACGAATGCCTTTTAAGGTTCGTTCCGGATCAATCTTTTAATAATTTTATTTATATCAAAACTGTCCTAAAAATATTCATAATTTTTTGCAGCTTTCTTTTTGAAAGTACTTTAGCTCAGGAAGATCTGAGTAAAGCAGTTTATGAAAACGTTATTGATGCAAAGAACGATAGTGTAAAAACCATAAGACTGGTGCGCAATCTTAATATTTCTTGCGCAAAACATGATTTTGTTATTGCAGAACAATGTTTTGATGAGGCACTTCTTTTAACTGAAAAAACAAAAAGTACTACCGACATCAATAACTTAAAAATTTCTATCAGCAATAATTTTACGCGGAAAGGAAATTATAAAAAGTCGCTTGAACTTTTATTTAGATTAAAAAAAGCGGCGGATAACATTAAGTATATAAAAGGTACCACTGATATGCTGGGAGAAATTGGTGTGATGTACTGGCGGCTTGGTGATTCAAAGAACGCTTTGTATTTTTTAAATGAAGATCTGAAGTTAACCAAACAAACAAAGATCCCGGCGGATATTGCAGCCATATACAATAATATGGGCTTGGTTCACCGGAGCATGAATAATTATAAAACAGCTTTATTCTATTATACCAAAGCTGTGAATCTATTTATTGAGAATAAAATCGAAGATGGCTTATCTGATACCTATAATAATATTGGTGTACTTTTCCAGAAGCAAGATGATTATTTTGTAGCTTCCTATTATTTTGATAAATCACTTCAGATCTGTTATCATATAGGTGACAGTATTGGAATTTCAATTGCACTGGGAAATTTAGGAGACGTTAATACATCCCTCGGAAAATACGATGTTGCAGAAAAATATTTGAAGAATGCCTTTGGCATTTCTACACGCCAAGGTGATCTGGAAGGAGTTATGGAAGTAGGACATTCGATGAGTACATTATATGAAAAAACGAAAAGAATGGATCTGGCCTTTTCTTATTTTAAGTTGTACATCAGTGCGCGTGATACCATCAACAGCGCAGAATTCAGAAAAGAAGCCCTGATAAAAGAAATGGAATTTAAATTTGATCAGGAAGAACAGAAAAAAGCAATTGAAGCAGCCTCAGAAAAAAAACGCCAGCAGCAATACACTTATATGGTGCTTGTTATTTTATTTATTGTGTTGATCTTCTCTTTTGTATTGTACACCCGTTTTAATCTTACCAAAAAACAAAAAAGTATTATTGAGAGTCAGAAACAATTAGTGGAAGAAAAACAAAAAGAAGTTCTCGCTTCCATTGCTTATGCCAAACGTTTACAGGAAGCCATTTTACCGCCGCAAAGTTTGATCCTCGAAAACTTACCGCAATCATTTATACTCTATAAACCAAAGGATATTGTTGCCGGCGATTTTTATTGGATAGAAGTAATTAATAAAGATTATTTGTTGATGGCTGCCGCTGACTGCACAGGACATGGAGTTCCGGGCGCACTTGTTAGCGTAGTTTGCAGTAATGCACTCAACCGCACCGTAAAAGAATTTGAAATTACAGAACCCGGAAAAGTTTTGGATAAGGCGAGAGAATTAGTGGTGGAAACATTTGAACGCAGCGAAACAGAAGTAAAAGACGGAATGGATATTTCTTTATGTCTGCTTAATAAAAAAACATTGCAATTAGAATGGGCCGGAGCAAATAATCCGTTATGGATCGTGCGCGAAGGAAATCTGATAGAATTAAAACCTAACAAGCAAGCCATCGGAAAAGTAGATAAACCTGTTCTTTACGGAACGCATAAATTGAAATTACAAAAAGACGATTGCATTTATATTTTCACGGATGGTTACGCTGATCAATTCGGCGGACCAAAAGGCAAAAAATTCAAATACAAACAACTTAGCGAATTGTTAGTGCAGATCCAATCATTGAATATTAAAGATCAGAAAGAAAAATTAGATTCTGAATTTGAGAACTGGAAGGGAAGTTTAGAGCAGATAGACGATGTTTGCTTAATTGGAATTAAAATTTAAGTTGCGTAGTAAGGTCCTTATATTTATTTTAGCAATTGCGCTCCACAGTGCGGCGCAGCAGTATAATTTAAAAACCTATACTGTAAAAGATGGTTTAGCGCATTCGCAGGTATCACAAATAATTCAGGATAAAGATGGCAGCATGTGGTTCACTTTATTTGGTGGCGGTGTTTCGCGTTTCGATGGAAAACATTTTTATAATCTTACTGAGAAAGAAGGCTTGTGTAGTAATTTGCTTCGTCCTATTTTAAAAGACCATACCGGCATGTTTTGGTTTGGCGCATTGGGCGGACCGTTATGTACATATAACGGAAAAGAATTTAAAAAATTCACTGCTAAAGGTGCAAACCTTAACGATCACATTTATGCTTTATGCGAAGATGAAAAAAATAATGTTTGGATCGGTGCAGATAGCGGCGTGTATGTTTATGATGGTAAAATAATAAAACATCTGTCGGATAAAGATGGCATTTCCCGTGTCCCTGTTATGGATATTTTCCGCGATAGTAAAAACAGAATGTGGATAGCGCCCTGGGAAAAAGGAATTTATCTTATCGAAAACGGAAAAGTTTCACATTACAAACGCGAAGATGGCTTGTCTTACCACACTGCTATGTCGTTTAGTGAAGATAACAGTGGCAATATCTGGCTCTCTACTTTTAAAGGTGTTACGAAAATTAGTACAGTCAACAACAAACTTCAGTTCTCCATACTTCATAATTCAATACTTGACAGCAACGCGGTTTTCAGAGTTGTAGATGATGCAAGATCAAAATTATATTTTGCAACCGGTGGTAAAGGAATGGTTGTTTACGATTACAAAACAAATAAATTTGAGAACATAAGTTTAAAAAATGGTTTACCGGGTAATATAGTTTATAATATTAAAAGAGACACGGAAGGAAATTTATGGATAAGTTGTTGGGGATATGGCATTACAAAATTTTCAGGCGGACGTTTTGTTCATTACACAAAAGCTGATGGCTTGTTGCAAAACTCGGCACATTGTTTTTTTCAGAATGAGGATGGAAGTATTTTAATTGGAACAGGAAATGGTATCAATCAAATAAAAGATAATGTGATCACACATTTCATAAAAGAAATAAATAATGAAACTGTTTTTTCAATTGTGTCGGATAGAGAAGGAGGAATTTGGTTCACGAGTAATCTAGCTCTTTATCATTATCAAAATAATAAATTAAAAAGATATACCGATAAAGACGGATTAAAATCTTTTCCTGTTTCATCTGTAGCAATGGGTTATGATGGAAAATTATGGATGGCTTCCTGGACCGGCGGGGTTACTTCTTTAAAAGATGGCGTGTACACAAATTATAATGTAAGTAACGGCTTAAGCAGCGGTTATATTTATTCTATTTATCCTGATAAAAAAGGAAATGTTTGGATCTCGACATGGGATGGAGGTATTTGTAATATTAACGGAAAAGAAATTTCTTATTACAAAAAAGAAAATGGATTGCCGGGAAATAATGTTATCGGTGCAACAAACGATAAAGATGGAAATCTATGGATCGCAACTTATGGCGGCGGTGTTGCAAGATTCGATGGAAAAAAATTCTCGGTTATTTCTACGGCAAGCGGTTTAGCAGATGATGCTTGTAATGGTTTATTGATCGACCGCAAAAATAATTTATGGGTAGCAACAGGAAAAGGTTTAGAAAAAATTGATCTCACACAATACAATAAAAATAGAATAGTAAAAGTGCGACATTACGGAGACGAAGAAGGTTTTCCTGCTTTGGAATGTTTGCGCAATGCAATTTTTGAAGATAAAGAAGGTTTCATTTGGTTCGGAACAAAAAATGGCGCGACAAAATATAGTCCTGCTGAGGATAATATCAATACTATAGAACCAAATACACAGATCTCTGATATAAAATTATTTTTCGAAAAGTTCGATTATTTGAAATATGCAACAGGTATTGATGCAAGAAACGGTTTACCCGAAAATTTAAAATTAACGTACGACAATAATCATCTCACATTTAATTTCATTGGTGTTAGTCATAGCTCGCCGGAAAAAGTAAGATACCAATATCAATTAGTAGGTGTTGATAAAAATTGGTCGCCCATTACTGATAAAACAGAAGCTACGTATTCGGGCTTAACTTCTGGGAATTATACTTTTAAAGTAAAGGCACGGAATAATGATGGTATTTGGAATAAAGAAGAAACAACTTTTAGTTTTAAAATTTTACCGCCTTGGTATAAAACCTGGTGGGCATATCTTTCTTATGTAATTATTGTTATTTCAATTTATATTGTCACTGTAAAAGTGCGTACAAAAAAATTAACCCAGGAAAAATTATTACTCGAAAAAACTGTTAAGGAGCGTACCTATGAAATCGAACAGCAAAAAAACTTAGTAGAGCAAAAGAACAAGGAAATTACCGATAGTATTCAATATGCTAAACGGATCCAAAATGCTCTTTTGCCAAGTGAGAAATACGTTGAAAAAAGCATAGAAAGACTCAGCAAAACTCCCAAAAAGCCTAAATCATAAAATAATTAGTACCTTCGCGCCTGTATGCCAAATGTTATTGCCATAGTAGGAAGACCAAATGTTGGGAAATCAACCCTCTTTAACCGTATTACCGAGACCCGTCAGGCTATTGTTGAAGAAACCGCCGGCGTTACGCGTGACAGGCATTACGGCAAAGCATCGTGGAATGGAGTTGAATTTTCGTTGATCGATACAGGTGGTTATATTCACGGAAGTGATGATGTTTTTGAAGCTGATATCCGCAGACAAGTTCAAATTGCAATTGATGAAAGCTCAGTTTTACTTTTGGTTGTTGATGTTACTGAAGGTGTAAATGATTTTGATAAGCAAGTTGCGAACCTCGTTCGTAAAAGCAAGAATAAAAAAGTAATGATCGTCGCTAACAAAGTTGATAATCATGAACGCGCTGCTTATGCTGCTGATTTTTATCAGTTAGGTTTAGGTGAAGTGTTTACTGTTTCAGCAATGAACGGAAGTGGCACCGGAGATCTATTAGATGCATTAGTAAAACTATTACCGCCGGATGAAGGCGCTCTGAATCAGGAAAAATTACCGCGTATTGCAATTGTCGGCAGACCGAATGTTGGAAAATCATCTTTAACAAATGCTTTGTTAGGCGAAGAAAGATTAATTGTAAATGAAATTGCAGGAACAACACGTGACACGATCGATTCACGCTATACAAAATTCGATTACGATTTTTGGTTAATTGATACGGCAGGAATGCGTAAAAAAACTAAGGTGCACGAAGACCTTGAATTTTACAGCGTGATGCGCACCATTAACGCAATTGAACACAGTGATGTATGTTTACTGATGATCGATGCAACCGAAGGAATTGAATCGCAGGATCTGAATATTTTAAGTTTAATAGAAAAAAACCATAAAGGTTTAGTCATCATCGTTAACAAATGGGACTTATATCAAGATAAAAATACCAACAGCACAAAAGAGTACGAAGAAAAGGTCCGCGAAAAAATTGCGCCATTCCGTGATGTACCAATTTTATTTGTATCGGTTTTAGAAAAACAACGTTTGATGAAAGTTGTGGAAACAGCGATGATGGTTTATGCAAACCGCACGCGCCACATAAGCACCAGTAAATTAAATGATTTCTTTTTGCCGTTAATTGAAAATTTTGGTCCGCCTGCTATTAAAGGTAAATATGTAAAAGTAAAATACGTGATGCAGTTAAAAGGACAACCAACTTTTATTTTATTTTGTAATCTCCCACAATACATCAACGAATCTTACCGTCGTTTTTTAGAAAATAAATTGCGTGAAGAATTCGAATTTACCGGTGTGCCTATTGTGCTTTCGTTCAGGAAGAAGAACTAAATTTTCCTTCTCCTTTGGGAGAAGGTGTCCGCTTGCGGACGGATGAGGGTTATTACGAATCTCTTCATATTAAAAATCTTTATTAGTAAATAAAAGCATTCAGGACCCTCACCCTTGATCCCTCTCCCAAAGGAGAGGGAAACGCTATTATTCAATAATTAATTTCTGAGTTTTTGAAACACCATCTTTGGTAATGGCCTTTATAAAATAAATTCCGGAATTCAAATTCAGATTAATTTTTTCAGTTGTGTTTTTTATTGGTTGGGTTTGAATTAATTTTCCGATCGCATCAAATAATTGGATGTTGCCTCCGACGAATTGCTGATTCAAGCTTAAGTTTACAATATCATTGGTTGGGTTTGGGTACAAACTAAAATGAACATTAATTTCTTTTTCCTCTATCCCCGCCAATCCGCCTATGCACCATAATTCCGTTCCCGTGATATTATTGTTGGCCAAAAAGAAAAATTTGCCACCAGAAGAAGCTGTTTGAAAATTATCTGTGTATGAAGTAGAATATGGAGATTCTTGCAATAAAGCATCACCGCTTCCTGGAAAAATATCTAATACAACCGATGTACCTGAAGGTGTTCCATCAGACTCACACAACTCGTGTCCAAGTCCACTAGAGTAACCACGGAAATATATTTTATTAATATGCTTTCTATAAAAAAGTTGATCACTATTAATATGTAAAACTGAAGGAATGATAGTGGTACTTATAGTTTGTCCAGTACCATTGATTAAAGAATTAGAAATCATTCCATTGGGTCCACTTGTATACGTAGGAACGCCCAGCGAGATTAAATAATTGTTTGCTGAAATTAAATCCCTTTCGTAACAAAATAACCCGGGACCAGAAGCGGGTATTGATAAATAACCACATACAATTGTGTTTGCTGTTGAACCATCTGAGATAATTGTTTCTCGTTCTGATGAAAACCCTCTAGAGTGTTGATACCTGAAAAGAGTAGGATTAATTGAGTCAAAATGTGCGGGATTGCAAAAACCTGAATAGGGACCAATATGGGGCCTAGTGTAAAAATTATTAAGAGAACTTAATCCGGTATTTATTTTGAAAAAGAAAATGGAATCATATTCAACATTATTAGTAAACGTAGTGACAGAAAAATAAAGTGAATTATTGAATTTAAAAAAATCTGTATAGGCCAAACTTAAAGAATGACTAGCAAGAGCAGGAATGCTTAAGGAAGCTGTGCCTAATGTTGTCCCGTCTGTTTCCCAGATCACTTGCGAGTTACCACCGGCTGGGTTATAAAACACTTTATTATTAAAATTTTTAAAGAGGTAAGAGGAACCGGATGGCCCCGGGGTAATATCATGAAGCAAATAAGTTCCAGGTGTTGTTCCATCACTTCTCCATAATTCTAAGCCACTAATAGCATCATCAGCCATGAAAAATAAAGTGTTGTTTTCGAAAGCAATAAAATTAATTGGAGTTGCTATTGATCCTGGTCTTATATCTTTAACCATATAAGAAGTTGTTCCATTAGTAAACCATAATTCCTCTCCATTAATTCCATTGTTAGCGATGAAATATAAGTCGTTTCCTGCGCCTCTCATGTATTTAAAACCTATGGTTACAACGGAACTGGGAGTTCCCGGCCATATATCCATTACCATTTTTGTTCCTGCGGTTGTTCCGTCAGTGAACCAAAGTTCTTGTCCATTTGCTGAAGTTGTAGCAATAAAATAAAAATTATCATTAATTGTGTTTATGAACGGCCCGAGCGAAATTGTTGAACTTGCAGCGCCAGGTTCAATATCTTTAACAAGACTTGTTCCGGAAGTGGTACCATCAGTTACATATAATTCCGTTCCGATAATTCCATCATTTGCAGTAAAAAACATTTTATTTGGAGTATTATGCAATAGCCAAGGATTTGGATTTGAAGAACCTGAACCCGGAACAATATCTTTTAGAACTTTAGTACCAGTTGGAGTACCGTCAGTCATAAACATTTCAAACCCGTAAGTTGGAGTTGCGCCAGGAAAATAATATTTACCATTAAGATAGTTTTGGTTGCTTACATTTAACCCGCAGTTTAGATTTGGATCTAATTGGTAGGTTCCGGAAGTAGATCCGTCACTATACCATAATTGATTTACGGTTCCGTTTGAAGTCGCATTAAAAATTATACCATTATTAATGGGATTTAATCTGTCATAGATATATGAACCATTGGCAGTAGGGGATTCTAAAAAAGATGATTTTATCCCTGGATAAATATCCTTTACCAAATTCGGAGTTTGCGAATAAGAGAAAAGGGATATAAAAATTAAAAGTGGAAGTAAAGATTTTCTCATGCCTGTTAATTTTAGATGTATAAAGTTATAACTTTTTTGCTAAAAACCAAATTCACATAAACAACTCCATTGCAATTTTATCGGCCATTAATTTCCCCATTTTGGTGAGGGAATAATTAGAATCTATTTGTTGCAAATCCTTAATTAAAAATTGTGCGCTGGTTTCTTCGAAATGTTCAGCGAAAGTATTTCCAAATTCTTTTTTAATGTAATTTAAGTCGCAACCCCATTTGGTGCGGAGGCGGGTTAAAACATATTCGTTGTAACGGTTCAATTTGCTTAATGTTTCTGTTTCAAAATATTCTGTGCCATGTTTTAATGCGTCGATGTAAATGGGATTATTAGAAACATTCCATTGTCGTGATACGCCATTGAACGAATGCGCACTCGGACCAATGCCTAAATATTGAGCGCCTTTCCAGTAATTGGTGTTGTGTACAGCTTCAAAACCTTTTAAGGCGAAATTTGAGATCTCGTAATGTTCAAAATTATTGTTGTGTAAAACATCCATCAGCACCATAAATTGTTCAGCACTTTTTTCATCATCAATTGCTTTTTCTTTTCCGGCTTTAACAGCGCTACCTAATGCAGTTTTACCTTCAACGGTTAAGTTGTAAGATGAAATGTGCTGAACGCCTAAACTTATTGCTTTTTCTAATGTTTTTTTCCAGCTCTCAATCGTTTGGAATTTAGAACCGTAAATAAGATCAATGCTTATATTTTTAAAACCTAATTCTTGCGCGAGTTTAACTGCATCAACACTTTGTTGCGATGTATGTAAACGGTTCATCCATTTTAATTCATCATCATCAAAACTTTGCAATCCAATGCTCAAACGGTTTACGCCAAAAGTTTTTAATTCCAATAATTTTTCTTTCGTTAAATCATCCGGATTACACTCAAAAGTAATTTCTGCGTCTTTGTCCCAAGTAAAGTTTTTATGAAGCGTAGTAAAAATTTTATCCAGCTCTTCTTTTTCTAAAACACTTGGTGTTCCACCGCCAAAATAAATACTGTTAATATTTTTCGTTCTTAAAAAATCTTTTTGCAATTCAATTTCTTTGCAAAGCGCATCCACCAGATCGGTTTTTGTTTTCAATTGTGTAGAAAAATGGAAATCGCAATAAGTACAAGCTTTGCGGCAAAATGGAATATGTAAATAAATACCTTGCATTGTTGTTATGTCGAGCGGAGTCGAGAACTGATGTAAAGTTCATAATAGAAATGTCTCGACTACGCTCGGCATGACATTCCCAAAAGAGATAAAAAAACCCATCCGCTTTAAGGGGGATGGGTTTTTAAAATAATATTACTAAATATTAATCTTGGTGGTTGTTACCTGCTTTATCAGCTTGCTTTGCTTCAACTTTCTTTTTGTGGTCAGCCCACTTAGGTTGTTGCTCAGCAGTTAACATTCCATTCACATTGGCAAAAAACTTTTCGTTGTTTGCTTTAACTTGTGCGTGAATTGTTTGTCTTTCTTCTTTAGTAGTCGCGGCATTTCTAATTTTTTCCTTTAAAGGTTTATTAGCTGCAACTCTGTCAAGCGCAAATTGCTTGAATTTAGTTTTTTGAGCATCAGTCAAACCTAAATTCGCAGCAATCATGTTAGTTTCTTTTGTTGCTCTTTCTTCAGGAGTTTGTTGTTCTGTAGCCGGTTGAGCAGTTTTGCTACCTTGAGCTAAGCCCGAAAACGTTAAAGCGCTTAGTGCGCAGATTGTTAAAAGTAATTTTTTCATTTTATTAGTTATTTTGAGTTTATATTTTGACTGCAATTATTAAGCTAAGTTTAAAAAAAAATCCCGTTTTTGCAATTTTTATGAGTCTTAATGATTAAACGGCCTGTTTAAATTATTAAAGTCTGATTTTTACCTATTTAAAGCCAGTTTTTTAACGATTTTACCTTCCGTAGTCGATAGTTCAATGAAGTAAATACCCGCTTCCAAATGCTCCAAATAGATGGTTTTATCCTTTTCATTAGCTTCCAATTTGCCGGCTTTAATTACTTCCTGACCTAACTCGTTATACAACTTAATAGTATAAACCTTTTCGCCGGAATTCTTAATTGTTATTTGTCCGTTACTTGGATTAGGGAAAACGACCACATCGTTCTCTAATTTAATTTCGTTAATACCTGAACTTACAGTAAGAATTTTCCGTACTAAAAAATCATCAAAATAAAAACCATCGTAAGTAGCACCACCATCTGTTAACAAAACAAACTTCACCATTAATTGCTGACCTAAATAAGCATTCAGATTAATTTCTTCTTTCACAAACAGATCCTGCAAGCCATCGTACATTGGTGTTGTGCCGCCAAAAGATGCAGGAGCAGTTTCATATTTACCACATAGCGGAAACCATGTTGCACCACCGTTAGTACTTCCTTCAACAGTAACCTGATCGTAATTTTTTTCTAATTGAAATTTTGTCCAGTATTGTAAGTGTGCATAAACAGCACCTGTCAGATCTAAATTATTTTTTAAGCTAACAGTTTTGTTTTGGTTATCGAGGTAATCACCAATAGGACTATCCGTAATACTTCCGGTTCCGGTATGGAAAGTAGTTGTTGAATTTCCCCAGCCGCCTGCATTCCAATAAGTAGCAACAGTATTACAAGGGTCGTTTAAAACTGTAACTGCATTACCGAATATTTTACTAATGGTGTCATTATGAACATAAAAACCATTATCAATTGCAATTGCATATTTTATAGTTTGTCCGGCAGTTAAACCACCGCTTAATGTAAATGATATTGAATCTAATTTTAATTGGTTTAACGTCATGCCTGTATAAACTTTCGGACTACCAACGCTTGCAATTCCTGTACCAACCGGAACAATTGAAATTGTAAAATTCCCAGCAGTTAAACCTAAGCGTTGTATGCTGTAATTTATATAACCTGTTGTAGGAAAGAAGAAATTATCGCGCTGATCTTTTACCAAAGCAAAATTAGTAACGAGTTTTGCTAAATTCATATTCTGATTAAAAGTTGTTTTACAAATATCAAGAATGCGTGATGATACAGGCCAGAATCCATCATTAGCAGAACCTGCTTCAGGAGTCATTGATAAAATTTTTGGTTTGGTAGATTGTTCACCGTACATCCAATCATCACTATCGCCATTTGTTACATAATTTACAGTTTGATCACCGGTGCCATATAAAAAGCGTGATGTTTCGCACATTAATGTTGTCCAATTTACAAATGTTGCAGAGTCGGGAGTATAATAGCTTGGTAAATATCCCCAAGGATAAATTAATAGATTACTATATGTATGTGCGTTCAATGCAGTTTGAAATTGACGGCCGTTACAAAGATTGCGCATCGCTTGAGTCTCTGGTTCTGAAAATAAGGAAGGACCGCGATACGTATCTGAACTTGGTGTTGGTGATGAACCCATATTATCATAACCCCAATTGTAACCGTAATTACGATTTAGATCCACGCCATAAGTGCCTACGTTATTACGGCGATTTTTACGCCACATTCCGCCGCCGCTTGGGTTTGTTGTTTGATTGTAAACATAACCATCAGGATTTACGCATGGCACAAAAAACATTTCTGTATTATCAACTAAAAATTTCACATCCGGATTTGTAGAATAATTTTCTAATAAATACCACATGTAAAAAATTAATTGTGATAAAGAGGCCGGTTCGCGTGCATGATGAACTGCAGAATACAATAACTCAGGCTCGCTTTCATCTACATTCGGATTATCAGAAATTTTCAGCATCCAGATATTACGGCCTTCAATACTTTGTAAACTAAGAGGTGTTTTTACTGTAATTAATGATGGATATAACAACGACATACTATCTAAAATGTTTTGCATCTCAACCAAAGTAAAAAATCCGCCCATGGTTCCTAAATGAAATTTATTTGGTTTAACAACAGTGGGGTCGTTACACAAACCTGTTGCAGAAGTTTTGCTTAAATAATCTTGTTTGCTGCGATTTTCATAATACGCCGCCATGTCGTTTATTAAAACTGTATGACTGATTCCATTTTGTTTTAGGATATCTAATTCAGAACCGGAAATTTCTGTGGTGACTTTATTATCTTTCATTTCGGAATGATCGATCGTAATTCCGAGTTTTAATAATTGAGGAATTAAACCGTTTTTTCCGTTTATTTCAACTTTATAATATTTTTCGGTTTGCGAATAAGAAATTAAACCGGATAAAAATAAAAATGCAAATAGAATTTTTTTCATTTTCTGAAATTTTAGAATAATGAAATTACGAATTAGAAAGCGTAAATCAAAGCTAAAATTGATTTATTCTGCTAAAACGGTTTTAGATAGTATGAACGGTTAATAAGTCATTCCCAGATTATACATCACAAATGCCCAAATATCGCCTGCTTCATCAATTTGCTTCGATGTAGGCTTACCTGCGCCATGTCCGGCATTCACATCTATGCGAATTAAAGCCGGGTTATTACCTGTTGCATTTTCTTGCAAAGTAGCTGCAAATTTAAAAGAGTGAGCAGGCACAACGCGGTCGTCGTGATCGCCGGTTAATACCATTGTTGCAGGATAGTCTCCTTTTTTAATATTGTGTAAAGGAGAATATTTTACTAAAC
>JANYCL010000186.1 GCA_025360355.1 Sphingobacteriaceae bacterium | reverse complement strand
ATACGGCCCGCACTTGTTCCGAACCAAATTGTATTTCCTAATGTAAAATAAGAATCTGTTAATCCGGCTTCCGCACCAATTGGATTTGGAATACTAGCTCCCGGGATCTTAGTCCAGCTCGTTCCTGAATTGGTAGTTTTCCAGATCTCAAAATCTCCGCCAACAGGATCGCCCAAAAGAATACCTACTGTAGGAGTAACGAAAGCAACAAAATCAGCAAAAGAAGCTGAATTAGTAAATGAACCTACAGGGGTTACATCACTCCAGCTTGAGCCTCCATTCGTAGTGTTATATAATTTGCCTTTATAAAGTGTTTTATTAAACATTGACGCCCAACAAGTGGTCGCATCAATACCTTCAATATTACTGATCTGGTAAGTATTCGTATCAGGTAAAATTGAATCTGTTGTCCAGGATAAGCCTGCGTTAGCGGTCATGGTAAACAAATTTGATTGTCTTCCGTTTGCACCATAGTTACCAAGTCCCCATACGGTATTGGCATCAACTACATCCATAAGAATTAAACCTGCAGATGTTGTTGGGAAATTTGTGTTTTGAAGTGTGGCCCAGAAGGGACTTGGTACTGCTTGCGAAAAGGCACTGATTGAAAGTGCAACAGAAGCAATAATTGTAAGTAAAGATTTTTTCATGTTTTTATTTTTTTTGGTTACGCTAAAGTAGTCATTTTTTAGCTCTTGGCAAAACGCATTTCTTGCGAAAATCACATTTTATTCCTATTCAATAATTAACTAAATTGCGCAAAGTTTCTAAATGGTTTCAACTGATATAGCGATAATTGGAGCAGGTCCTGTAGGATTATTTGCAGTATTTGAATGCGGTTTACTTAAACTGCGATGTCATTTAATTGATTATTTACCTCAGGCGGGCGGACAACTTTCGGAGATCTATCCCAAAAAACCTATTTACGATATACCGGGTTATCCAACCATTTTAGCACAGGAATTGGTTGATAAATTGAAAGAACAAGCTGAGCCATTTAAGCCCACTTTTACATTGGGAGAACGAATTGAAAGTCTGGAAAAAAAAGGTGAACGCGATTTTATACTGGAAACTAACCTTGGAACAAAAATTCATGCTAAAGCTATTGTTATAGCTGGCGGACTAGGTTGTTTTGAGCCTAGAAAACCAGAAGTATCTGGTTTAGAGCAATTTGAGGACGGAAAAGGTGTAAATTATATGATCCTTGACCCCGAAAAATACCGCGGAAAACGCATGATCTTAGCCGGCGGCGGCGATAGTGCTTTGGATTGGGCCATTTTTTTAGCTGATGTTGCAAAAGAGGTTTCGCTGGTTCACAGAAGTGAGTCGTTCAGAGGTGCGCCTGATAGTGTAAATAAAGTGATGAATTTGGCGAAAGAAGGTAAAATAAAATTGATCTTAAATTCAGCTTTAAATTCCGTTAGTGGTAACGGACATTTAGAAACCGTGGCTATTCAAAACATAAAAACAAACGAAATTACCTCTATAAAAACTGATTATTTAATTCCGCTTTTTGGTTTGTCACCAAAACTAGGGCCAATGGAAAATTGGGGATTAAACATTGATAAAAGTGCTATCGAAGTAAACACAGATGATTATTCAACCAACATTGAAGGTGTTTATGCCATAGGCGATATCAATACCTATAAAAATAAATTGAAGTTAATTCTTTGCGGATTTCACGAAGCTGCATTAATGAGCCATAGCGCTTACAAATACATTAATCCCGGTGTAAAATACACAATGAAGTACACTACGGTCAACGGGGTTAATTCGTTTTAACCATTTTTAGTTTTTCATTTAGCGATTGTGTTTTTCCTTTGCGGGATTTTAGTACTTTTGGTTGAAATTCTACTTGAACAAGAACAAAAAATACGCCGCACTCATTTGGTTGCTTCTTTGGCTTCCTTTTCTAACTATTTTTTTATTGTTGTCGCTTGTTGCGAATGAAATTCTCGGCGATCTGCCAAGTGTTGAAGAATTACAAAACCCAAAGAGCAATCTGGCGACCGTTATATACAGTTCCGATGCAAAAGTTTTAGGAAAATATTATAACGAGAACCGCGTAAACATTTCATTTAAAGATCTGGATAAAGACCTAACAACAGCACTTGTTGCAACTGAAGACGCGCGTTTTTATGAGCATAGCGGTGTAGATATTAAAGCATTATTCCGTGCTGTATCCGGTGTTGTAACAGGCGGATCAAAAGGTGGCGGCAGTACCATTACTCAGCAATTGGCCAAGATGATGTTCCCGCGCGAAAAATTAAGCAAAGTTCAGCTTGCAACCCGTAAAATGAAAGAATGGGTTATCGCAACCCGCCTCGAAAAAAATTATACTAAAGAAGAAATAATGGCGATGTACCTCAACAAATTCGATTTTTTGAATTTAGCTGTAGGGATTAAATCAGCTGCGAAAATTTATTTTAATGTTGGTCCGGATAGTTTAAGAATAGAACAAGCTGCCATGTTAGTTGGCATGGCACAAAATCCATCACTCTATAATCCAATTCGTTTTCCTGAAAAAGCAAAACACAGACGCAATATTGTATTGAGTCAGATGTTGAAATATGGCTACATCGATCAAGCCCAATTTGATACTTTAAAAGTAAAGCCGTTGGGATTAAATTTTCATCCCGAAGATCATAACGATGGGCCTGCACCTTATTTCAGAGAATATTTACGCGAGAATTTTTTAAAATCGTGGTGCGAAAAACATATTAATCCTGAAACAAAAAAACCTTATAATATCTACCGCGATGGTTTGCATATTTATACTACGATCGATTCCCGCATGCAGCAATATGCCGAAGAAGCTGTGAACGAACACATGCACGAATTACAAAAAGCGTTTAATAAAGATTGTA
The DNA here is from genome assembly GCA_025360355.1 of Sphingobacteriaceae bacterium. GTDB lineage: Bacteria > Bacteroidota > Bacteroidia > B-17B0 > Aurantibacillaceae > JAHEYG01. Next base: position 3,584 of record JANYCL010000186.1, on the reverse strand, counting down.
AACAAAAACGTCAGGCACCTTTTGCTTGGAATGTTAGCGCGAAAGAAATAGAAAACATTATGAACTCCGCTATGAAACGCAGCGACCGTTACCGTGAATTAAAACAACAAAATTTAACGCCAGAGCAGATCGAAAAAATATTTAAAACGCCAACACCAATGAGCGTTTACAGTATCAGAGGAGAAATTGATACTATTATGACACCATGGGACAGCATCCGTTATTACAAAAGTTTTTTACAAACCGGCTTCTGTGCAATTGAACCGCAAACAGGTTATGTTAAAGCATGGGTTGGCGGTATCAATCATAAACATTTTAAATATGATCACGTAAAAGTTGGTCGTCGTCAAGTTGGTTCAACATTTAAAACATTTGTTTATGCAATGGCTGTGCAAGAGGGATATTCTCCATGCTATCAATTACCTTGTGTAAGAACATGTGTGCCCGATGGGAATGGAAAAGAATGGTGTCCGAGTAATTCAGGTGGTGATGAGAAATACGAAAATAAAATGATCACGCTAAAACTTGCACTTGCCATGTCGATCAATTGGGTGAGCGCAGAATTAATAAAACGTTTTGGTCCGAATGCTGTTGTAAATTTAGCGCGTCGAATGGGAATTACATCACCGTTAGAAGCAGTGCCTTCAATTTGTTTGGGTACGCCTGATATTTCTGTTTACGAAATGGTAGCGGCTAATGCTACTTACGCCAATAAAGGAACTTATGTTCAGCCAACATTTATCACAAGAATAGAAGATAAGAACGGAAAAGTATTAGAAGAATTTATTCCAAATACTGATGAGGTTTTTAGTGAGGAAAAAGCTTATGTCATGATTCAACTCATGCGAGGTGTTTGTGATTATGGAACGGGAAGTCGTTTACGTTTTAAACACAATTTACATAATCAAATAGCAGGTAAAACAGGTACAACACAACACAATTCTGATGGCTGGTTCATTGGTTTAACACCTGAATTAGCGGCGGGTTGTTGGGTTGGCGGTGAAGACAGAAGTGTGCATTTTAACAGTATGGAAGAAGGTCAGGGCGCGAGTATGGCCTTACCAATTTGGGGTAAATTTTTTAATAAAGTTTATGCGGATAAAACCCTTAAAGTTAGCAAGGGCGATTTCGAAAAACCTGCGCATTTAGGCGATATTGAGCTCGATTGCAGTAAATACGACAATAAGATCGATACCGGAGATGATGGTTTTGAAGGTGACGGAGGCTTTTAATTTCTGTTAAAAATCCACTAAAAATCTTATTTTTGTATCCCATTAATTTATTATGATCAACAAGGTTGTTAAAAATGCCGATGAGGCTATAAAAGACATTAAAGATAACATGACTTTAATGTTAGGCGGATTTGGTTTATGTGGAATTCCCGAAAATTGTATCAATGCACTTGTAAAAAAAGGCGTTAAAGGTTTAACTTGTATTAGTAACAATGCAGGTGTAGATGATTTTGGTTTGGGATTACTTTTACAAACGCGTCAGGTTAAAAAAATGATCTCGAGTTATGTTGGGGAGAACGCGGAATTTGAAAGACAAATGCTGAGTGGTGAGTTGGAAGTTGATTTAATTCCGCAAGGAACTTTAGCTACGCGTTGCATGGCTGCCGGTTATGGCATGCCTGTTGTATTTACGCCTGCAGGAGTTGGAACGGAAATTGCGCAGGGAAAAGAAGTCCGTAAATTTAAATTTAACGGAACAGAAAAAGATTATTTAATGGAGCATGCGTTCGATTCTGATTTTGCGATCGTGAAAGCATGGAAGGGTGATACAGCAGGAAATTTAGTTTATCGTTCAACAGCGCGTAATTTTAATCCGATGATGGCGATGGCGGGAAAAATTACAATTGCAGAAGTAGAACATTTAGTTCCTGCAGGCGAATTAGATCCTGATCACATTCATACTCCGGGAATTTATGTTCACCGTATTTTTCAAGGTGAGAAATATGAGAAACGCATTGAACAAAGAACTGTAAGAAAAAAATAAAAATTAGTTTATGAAAACAATAATTAAAAAAACTTTTTTGCTTGCAACAACTTTAGTTGCTTCTGCATTTTTATTAACGCGTTGTGATTCAGGAGATGAATTTCAGAATGCTGCTAAAAACAGAATAACAATAAACCTTGGAGGCGAAATTACAAACTTAGGTGGATCGCAACTTGTAATTGATGAGAGTAATCCTAACAATAATTATTCCAGAATAGATAGTATAAACGGTTATGGGTATGGGGCGGATATAATTTTACCCGATTCATTAAAGGATTGTGATTTAAAAATAATTATTTCAGGAAAAATAAGAGAATCAATTGCTGCTAACAGTACAATAGCCGTTTCATTACACGGTCTTGCCGATTCAATTTATTATTGGGGCGAATTAGGTTCGGGTGTTTATATTCACCAAATGAATAGTTGGGTAACAATGAAAGACAGTTTAATTATTGATAGAACAAAAAACAATGCCAGATCCAAGCGCATCAAAATTTTCTCCAGAAAAACGAATGGTAAAGGTTATTTTGACGTTGATGATTTAATCGTTGAATTTAAAAGAGAGTAAAATGCTAGATAAAAACGGAATTGCAAAACGCATTGCCAAAGAAGTTAAAGATGGTATGTATGTTAATCTTGGTATTGGCATTCCAACCCTCGTAGCTAATTATATTCCCGAAGGAATAAATGTTGAATTACAATCTGAAAATGGAATTTTAGGAATGGGGCCATTCCCTTTTGAAGGGGACGAAGATGCGGATCTGATAAATGCAGGTAAGCAAACTGTTACATTATTAAATGGCTCATCTATTTTTGATTCTGCTATGAGTTTTGGAATGATCCGTGCACAAAAAGTTGATTTAACTATTTTAGGAGCAATGGAAGTTAGTGAGAACGGGGATATTGCTAATTGGAAAATTCCCGGCAAAATGGTAAAAGGTATGGGCGGCGCAATGGATCTAGTTGCTTCTGCAAAAAATATTATTGTGGCGATGCAACAAGTAAACAAAGCAGGCGAATCAAAATTATTATCTGCATGCTCCTTACCTTTAACTGGCGTCCATTGCATAAAGAAGGTAGTTACAGAATTAGGTGTTTATGATATTCTATCAACAGGCGGTTTTAAATTACTCGAACGTGCTCCTGGAATTTCAATAGAGCAAATAAAAAACTCAACTAAAGGAAAACTAATTATTGAAGGCGATGTTCCTGAGATGGTAATATAAATTCTATAATGAAAATTGCGGTTATTGGAGCGGGCCCTGCCGGAATGACCGCAGGTTACGAGTTAGCCAAACACATAAAAGATATTGATATTTACGAAGCAGGTCCTTCTGTTGGTGGTATGTCTAAAACCATTGAACTATGGAATCAAAAAGTAGATATTGGTCCGCACCGATTTTTTAGCAACGATACGCGCGTTAACGAATTGTGGCTCGAAGTAGTTGGCAACGATTACGAAATGGTAGATCGACTCACTCGCATTTACTACAACAAAAAGTTTTTTAACTACCCTATCAAAGCGTTTAATGCTTTAACCAATTTAGGAATTTTTAAAGCGGCAATGTGCATTGTGTATTATGGTGTTG
>JANYCL010000060.1 GCA_025360355.1 Sphingobacteriaceae bacterium | reverse complement strand
GTTCCGCCGCGGTTGTTTAAGAAAATATTGTCACCTGCATTTTTTTTAATTGGTAAATGCACTCTAACTTTCTTCAAATAATTATTAATTAATTTCTTAGCCATTTTACCAATGGGAACCAAACGTTCTTTGCTCCCTTTACCTGTTACTTTTATATAATCATCATTCAAGTGTAGATCGCTTATTTTTAAACCCACTAATTCGCTAACACGTAAGCCGCAACTGTATAAAGTTTCGATCATAGCTATGTTCCGTTCTCCTGCGGGCGTACTTCTGTCAATTACTGAAACAAGTTTATCTATTTCTTCAATACTTAAAAAGACAGGAAGTTTGCGGGACGTTTTGGGGGATTCTAATAATTCAGCCGGACTTTGCTGCAATTCATTTTCCATTAGCAAGAACTTATAGAAAGTTTTGATGCCGGAAATAATTCTTGCTTGGGATGTTGCAGAAAAATGTGCTTCCGATATCCATTTTACAAAAGCCTGAAGGTCTTTTAACTTAAATTGTATTGGTGATTTGCTCTTTAAAAAAGTTTCGGAATATTGCTCTAATTTATTGAGGTCATCAAGATAAGCCTCAATGGAATTTTTCGAAAGCGAGCGTTCCAGCTGTAAATATTGCTTAAAACGGATCTTATATGAATTCCAATTACTCAAAAAAATGTTACATTTACGCTATGAAGTTAATCATAATTAACGGACCAAATTTAAACCTTTTAGGAATAAGAGAGAAAGATGTTTATGGCGACCAGTCGTTCGAGGATTATTTAGAAATACTCAGAGCTACGCATCCTAATATCACAATTGATTATTATCAGAGCAATGTAGAGGGAGAATTGATCAATGAATTGCAAGAAAAAGGATTTATTTATGATGGCATCATTATAAACGCAGGTGGTTATACGCACACTTCAGTGGGGATTGCAGATGCTGTTAAGGCCATTAAAACACCTTGTATAGAAGTTCACATCTCCAATGTTTTTGCAAGAGAAGATTACAGACATGTTTCTTATTTAGGAAAAAATTGTGTGGGAAGTATTTCCGGTTTCGGGTTAAGGAGTTATGAGTTGGCGCTCGAGTATTTTCTAAAAAAATAAATCGTTAAGGTTTCTCGCAAAGACGCTAAGACGCAAAGGTCAATTCAGAATATCTAAAGTACCCAATCCTTCTCTCACAACTTCAAATTCTCCTTTACTACAATCAATAACTGTTGACGGATAAATATTTCCGTGTCCGCCGTGAATAACCATGTCAACTTTATTTTCATATTGCTGATGAATTATTTCCGGATCAGAAAAATATTCCAGAACGCTATTGTCATCATCATGTAAACTTGTTGAAATAAGTGGATTTCCCAACGCATTGATAATTTCTCTGCAAATAATATTATCAGGAACGCGGATACCAACTGTTTTGCGGTCTTGTTTAATTATTTTAGGAACATTAGAACTTGCTTCTAAAATAAAAGCATACGGACCAGGCAACGCTTTTTTCATCACGCGGAAAATATGATTAGGAATTGGTTTTGTGTATTCACTCAAATGACTCAGATCGCTGCACACAAAAGAGAATTTTGATTTTTCTGGTTTTATATTCTTGAGTTTACAAATTTTTTCGATCGCTTTTGTGTTGGTAATATCACAACCCAAAGCATAAACCGTATCAGTAGGATAAATGATAATTCCGCCGTTTTTCAGACAATTCACAATAAGAGCAAGGGTTTTGCTATCAGGATCGGTATCGTTTATGCGGAGGAGCATAAGACAAAGGTAGGTTTTATAACCAATTATAGGAAAAGGGTTACCAATTATGGGATTTTGACAAAATGCTAATATTCAACCTAACCTTTACCTCCTTTTTGTCGTATATTTAATGTAACCAATTCATATTGTGTAATGAAATTAAATCATACTTTTTTAAAGAAAGCTTTAATTATTTTTTGTTTTGTTTTTTCAGGCAAAGGAATTTTTTCCCAAACGGTAAATTTGCCATATCAATTTTATTTGGATGCCAATAATAATTGTAATTATGATGCCGGTGAAAACCTGCTTTATAATTTGCCCGGTAATATATACTTTAGTTACATAAATACGTCTGCTGCGACAGTTACTGTTGCTACACAGGCTATTTGTGGTAATTCGCTAGCGGTAACCAACCCATCCGTTCCGGCAAGCAATTCATTAACTTTTGCCATTAATAGTTTTTATACTTATTCAACTTTCTCAATTAATACAAGTTGTCCTGCTTATAGTAATCTTTCTTATACAGCTACGAATTATCTTCCGGTAAGCAATATTAACAAAATGAGTGATGTAATGTTCAGTACATGGGGAACCGGATCTTATTACAGTAATTCTACAAGCAACACTTTGCCGGTTTGTTTTAATTTGGGAACAGATTCTATTTCAATATACTTTAATGTTGACAATTTGTTTACCTGTAATTCCAGCATGGCATCAAGGACTTATAGTCTCTATTTTGATGGACTCTTTTTAGATCAGGTGACTACAACAGGCGTTAATGCAATGAGCTATAGTTCCGGGACAAAGTGTTCTATCACTGAGCTTTATTCTGATTCATATACTTGGTGCTATTTAAAGGCTCAACTTAATCCGAGCATTAATATTTTGGGTGCACATACTTTTTCTATAGTAACTACACAACTATATAACTCTCCATTATCTGCATTAAATTATTCTTGTACATTAAATTCAGTGCCTTGTACTAAAGTTAGTGGAGCATTTTACAGAGATTGCAATGCTGATTGTATTAAAAATGCAGGTGACGGAATAGTTAATTCCGGGGTAAAGGTTTCAGTTAATTCCGGATCTTCAACTTATTCTGTTATTCCTGATGTGAATGGAGATTTCTCATGTTATATTATCGGTTTAGGTACAACTTCAGTGAGTTCAAATTCAATTTCTCCTAATTACACTCCTTGCGCATCTTCCTTATCTGCTACCATAATTCCTCCTGGTATTACAACAAATACTTTAAGTTATGGTTATCAATCAAACTATAGCTATTTCGACCCAGGTGTTTCTTTATCGACTTCTTCTTTTCCTTTTTTTCCTGCAATGATTTACACGCTGTCTGTAAATATTTCGAATTATGGAGTTTTTTCGTGTACATCACCCACTGTAGCTAATCCTGGTACAGTGAAATTTGCGCTTGATAAACCTTTTCTTTATCAAAATGCAGCTGGGTCCACTCCGGCACCTTCTTCTATTTCTTCCGGACCAAATCGTGATACCATAATTTGGAATATATCTGATTTTTACGTGGCAAGTGGTAGTTTATCGATCACGGTGCTCGTTTCCCCA
>JANYCL010000107.1 GCA_025360355.1 Sphingobacteriaceae bacterium | reverse complement strand
GGCGGAAAAATAATTCACGATCCAAATACATTGATCGAAGTATTTAATTCTGAATTAAAAAATAAAGAAGGATTAGTTGCGGAAAGTTTAGATGGGGAAAGCACAGTATTGATAGAAGGATTCATTGAAGGAAAAGAATTCAGTTGCATTGTTGTAGAAGATGAGAAAGGCAAAGCGATCGCGTTACCTCCAACTGAAATTCGTAAAGGAAAAGAACTATTTGATTACCGAAGTAAATATATGCCGGGATTATCGAGGAAGATAACACCAATTGATCTGCCGGATGAACAAATAAATTTGATCAGAAAAGATTGCGAAAAATTATTCTACGAATTAAATTTTGATGTCTACGCCCGTATCGACGGTTTTTTAAGTACGAGCGGAAAAATATTTCTGAATGATCCGAATACAACATCGGGAATGATGCCTTCATCTTTTTTCTTTCATCAGGCAGCTGAAATTGGGTTGAATCCCTCTCAGTTCTTAACGTTCATTATCCGAACTTCACTTGCAAAGCGAATTAAAAACTTAAAAGGCGCAGCAAATTATGATCATTTGCTTAAGCAATTAGATGATGATATTAGTCATGAAAAAAATGCCGGTAGTAATAAAGTAAAAGTTGCAGTTATTTTAGGTGGTTATTCTTCTGAAAGACATATTTCCGTTGAAAGCGGAAGGAATATTTATGAGAAGTTAGCTTCTTCAGAAAAATATGCGCCCATTCCGGTTTTCCTTACCGGTGATCATGATGATCATTTAATGTATAAAATTCCGATCAATCTTTTATTAAAAGATAATGCTGATGACATTAAAGAGAAAGTGAATTCGTATAAAGTTCATCCTATCATCAAACAAGTATTAAATGAGTGCAAAACAATCACTGAAAAATATGCATCGTTAAACAACTTACAAGCGCCGCAGCTGTTATCATATAGCGATCTGGCGAATGAAGTCAGCCAAGTATTTATTGCATTGCATGGTCGGCCGGGAGAAGATGGTTCCGTACAAGAAAAATTAGAGCAAGTTGGTTTGTCCTATAACGGCTCTGATAAATCGAGTTCAGAAATTACAATTGATAAATACCGTACCAACGAAATTTTAATGAAGAACGGATTATTGGTTGCAAAACATATGTTGATCAGCGCAGCGGATTGGAAAAACAAAAAGGAAGAATTAAAAGCTAAATTACAGAACGATTACAAATATCCGTTCATTGCAAAACCTGTTGATGATGGCTGTAGCAGCGCAGTAAAAAAAATAAAAACATTTGAAGAGTTTGATGCTTTTGCAACATTGATGTTCAGGTCAAGCGAAGAATTGGATGCAAAGTCTGCGGAGATCTTACATATAAAACCAAAAGAAGAATTTCCGCAAAAACAATTGATCTTAGTTGAAGAATTAATTTCGAGGAACGGCGCCAAACATTTTTTGGAAATTACCGGAGGCATGCTCACAAAATTAAATTCAAAGGGCGAATTAGAATACGAAGTTTTTGAAGCATCAGAAGCTTTAGCTGAAGGAGATATTTTAAGTTTGGAAGAAAAATTTTTAGCCGGACAAGGTCAGAATATTACTCCTGCACGTTATTCACCGGATCCAAAATTACGTCAGCAAATTTCAGATAAAGTAAAACAAAGCTTAGGTGAAGCGGCAAAAGCGTTAAATATTTTGGGCTATTGCAGGATAGATGCTTTTGTGAGAATTTTTGATGCAAACAAAATTGAGGTCGTTTTTATTGAGGTGAATTCTTTACCGGGAATGACGCCCGCAACCTGTATTTACCATCAGGCAGCCATAAATCACTATAAACCATATGAATTTATCGATTCGATCCTTGATTTTGGGAAGAAGAGAATGGTCTCCGTTTCTAAGTAATTAACCGTAAAGTTTAACTCTTCAAAGCTTTGATTACTAGTTGTTTATATTGTTATTAAGAATAGATTAACTAACTTTAAACAGCTTAATAGCAGCCTTTAAACATTTTTTCTATCTAATATAAAGCGCCTTCGTCTAAAAAGCCTAATTATGAGGACTTTCCGTTGTACCTTTACTTGTTCATAACTTATACTGACAACATGTTTGAGATATTAAAAAATTTTGAGACCAAGTTTAACGGCTTGAAGAAAAAAGGCTTACGTATCGAAGGTTTATCAATGATAGATCCTAAGAGAAAGAAACATGTTATCATGATCACTAAACCTTTCTTATTCGATAACCGTCAGCTTCCAAAAAGCTATGAAGGTTTAGATATTAAATCTAAGATCGAAGGCGGTTTACCAGAGGAATTTAAGTTTGATAAAGACGCTATCAAGAAAGAATATTTGTGGGCTCCAATTAAATTTGAAAAATACGTTGACCGTTGCGAAGACGAGATCCGCAAACAATTTGGTAATCCAAACATGACCCGTCAGGAAATGCTGGATGCTTTAGCTTTCGGAAATTTCGAAGAGCACAAAAAGAAAAGTATGCAGTTAATGACTGAAGGCAAAATTCCGCCATTCAAGCTCAACTAAAATATAAGCAATTTGTTATAATTAAGGGTTAAAGCATTTTGCTTTGGTTCAAAACGTCCTCCTTCGGGGGACTTTTTGTTTTTTAGATATTTAGATTGAGTGTAACAACAGTTATTTCGATTAAACGAGCGATTAGTCCCCCAACTAAAATTACTTCCTTAACGTATGGTATTTAAGAGGCAGAATCAGATAAAGATCTTAGGTAAAACTTGATAAGCGGTAAAGCGATTTTAAAATTATTTTTAGTAAATTAGAGTCTTGCAAAATTATTTTCAACACAATAGCAAATGAAAAAACATTTTATCTTTTTTTTAATTTTAGTCAGTTCACTTTCTCTTTTTTCGCAAAGGGGAAAAGATGGATCGCCAACCATTGCTTCTTCAACTGTAGTTAATGTTTATACAGCGTTATCCGTTAATGCCTTTAGTGGTAATCTTTCTGTAACTGTTGCGAACGCGGCAGGATTTGCAACAGGCGATTTAATTTATATTATCCAACTTCAAGGTGCAAGTACGAATTGTGTACCGGAAGGAGTTAACCCTAACAACTCATTACCAATGAGTGATGATTTTGGAAGGATCACGAATTATAACAACGCGGGAAATAATGAATACGCACAAGTAAGTTCTGTTGCAGGAAATGTTATTACAATTGATTGTCCTTTACAAAAAAATTATACAGCAGCAGGAAAAGTTCAGGTGATCAGAGTTGCCAGATTTGCATCATTAGTAATTAACGCAGGAGGAATTATAACTTGTCCGCAATGGAATGGAACTACCGGCGGTGTAATTGCAATTGAGGTCAATGGAAACACAACAATAAACGGAACAGGAAGAATTGATGCGAATAGTTTAGGATTCAGGGGAGGTCTGGTAACCGTTACAGGATATACACATACAGCTTCAACCGGTGCCAATAATTGGGGACATTTACTAAAAACATTAGGAGCGTACAAAGGGGAAAGCATCGTTGGTGATACTCTTGTTTATCAAACTATGGCCGCTAAATTTTGTAAAGGCGCTATTGGTAATGGCGGCGGCGGCGGAAACGAAGTAAATGGCGGCGGTGGCGGTGGTGCAAACGCAGGCGATACATCATTATGGACGGGAAAAGGAATTCCGGATAATTCTATTGCGGGCTGGACAACAGCATGGAATTTAGAATCACCAGGTTTTGCGGCTTCAAGCTCTTCAGGTGGTGGAAGAGGGGGTTATTCTTTTTCAGGTAACGCTTTAAATCCTGTAGCGACTCCGCCCGGTTCGGGAAATGGATGGGGTGGAGATAACAGACGCCCTTCTTCATGTGGGTTAGGAGGCAGACCGTTAGATTATACAACCGGAAGATTATTTGTTGGAGGTGGCGGCGGAGCAGGAGATGAAGATAATGCATATGGCGGAGCAGGAGCTAATGGCGGAGGAATAATTAATATTTTAAGCTACGGAACAATCGGAGGAAACGGATCCATTAATGCAAATGGCGGAAATGGTAATCCAACAAAAACACCGGCGACATCTCTTTTTAATACACTCACCGGGAAAGACGGAGCAGGTGGAGCAGGTGGTGGTGGTGCGATAAAAATTAATTCAACAGGTGCGATAACGGGTATTTCAATTAATGCAACAGGAGGAAATGGCGGTAATCAGGAAATGCGCACTCAATCGAATTCGGCGGATGCTTATGGTCCGGGCGGCGGCGGCGGCGGAGGTTATGTTGGAGCTAACGTAGCATTACCTGCAACAAATATTGCAGGCGGTAATAATGGAACTGTGATCTATCTTTCCGGAGCTAATACTTGTTTAATAGATAATAATTTTCCTCCGAATGGATCAACAAAAGGCGGAGCAGGAATTGCAACAGCTACTCTTGGAGCACTGCCAACTATTACAAGCACGCCTTCTGCTACAATTTGCGTTAACACTGCAGCAACATTAACAGCCGCAACAACAGGAACAGGTACGATTGGTTGGTACACACAAACAGGCGGTGGTATTCAGCTTGGCAGCGGAACTGTTTTTACTTCTTCCGTTTTTACAATACCCGGAACATATACAATATTCTCAGGTTTTTGTCCTGATGGAATTTACAGAAACAATTCTATCATAACAGTTATCACCGGACCAACACTAACGGTTACCAGCCCTACCATTTGCTCCGGACAAACAGTTACGCTTACAGGAAGCGGTGCGACAACTTATACCTGGAGCACGGGACCTAATACCACAACAATTGCAGTTTCACCAACTACTACAACCACTTATACAATTTCAGGAACTGTTGCGACGTGTTCTGCAAATCTAACTTCAACCGTAACTGTAACTGCTACACCAAGTATTACCGCGGCGCCTATAAGTATTTGTAACGGACAAACGGCTACAATTACAGCAAGCGGTGCAACAACTTATACTTGGAACACAGGGCCAACAACTGCATCCATTGCTGTTTCTCCAACTACAACAACAAATTATACAGTTACGGGAAGTAACGGTTCGTGTTCAAGTGTTCAAACAACAACAGTTACTGTAAATTCTTTACCGAGCGTCACCTCAACATCAGCAACCATCTGTGCAGGACAATCAACCACACTAACGGCCGGCGGCGCTGCTACATTTACTTGGAACACAGGACCAACTACTGCTACGATCGCACTTTCACCAACAGTTACAACAAATTACACAGTTACCGGTAGTAATGGAACCTGTTCTAATACTCAAACAACTTCAATAATTGTTGCGCCTACGCCAACTGTCACGGCTTCATCGGGAACAATTTGTTCAGGACAACAAATTATTTTAACTGCGGGAGGTGCTACAACTTTTACATGGAATACAGGTCCAACATCTTCAACCATTGCTGTTACTCCTACAACAACAACCAATTATACTGTAACCGGAAGCAACGGATCTTGCAGTAACACACAAACAACTTCAGTAATAGTTAATCCAATTCCTGTTGTGACCGCAAACTCTCCAACTTTATGCAGCGGACAAACAGCAACATTAACAGGAAGCGGCGCTTCAACTTATACTTGGAACCCCGGCTTACTTGTGGGGACTACGGTGACCGTTAGTCCTGCTACGACACAGATTTATACAGTTACTGGAACAAGTGCTTTAAGCTGTGTTGGAACAAACACAACTACCGTTTTTGTTACGGCAACACCAACACTTGTTGCGCCTTCGACAACAATTTGTCCGGGTAATACTGCTACTTTAACGGTATCGGGAGCCACAACTTATACATGGAATCCGGGAGGATCAACAGGAACAACATTTACTGCCACTCCTCCTGCAAGTACAGTTTACACTGTAACAGGTGCGAATGGGGCATGTACAAGTACACAAACTGTTGCAATCACTATCGGTTCAGCAATTTCAATTGTTGTAAATAGTCCAAATATTTGTACGGGAGAAACAGCAACACTTACGGCGAGTGGTGCAACAACCTATACGTGGTCTACAGGTTCGAATTCAACAAGCATAACAATTACACCAACAGCAACTACAGTTTATACAATAAACGGAACAAGCAGTGCTTGTACAGGAGTGAATACTTCAACTGTTACTGTTAATCCAACACCAACTGTTTCTACTGCAACAACTGCAATTTGTTCAGGACAAACAGCAACACTCACAGCAAGTGGCGCTTCAACTTATACTTGGAATCCTGGAGGACTGAGCGGCAGTTCGGTAACCGTTAGTCCAACTTCAAGTCAAAATTATACTGTTATTGGAAGTAGTGCCGGATGTACGAATACGGCTGTTTCAAATGTGTCAGTTACAACAAGTCCAACCGTAGTTGTACAACCTATGTCGATCTGTCCGGGAGGCACCGGAACGCTTACCGCTTTTGGAGCTAGTTCTTATACATGGAATCCCGGGAATGTAACCGGAAGCACATATACGGCCAATCCTTCTTCAACAACCAATTATACAGTTACAGGATCGAATGGTTTATGTGTTTCAACTGCAACTGCGGATATAACTGTTGGTACTTCATTAACAGTTGCTATTAATAGTCCAACTATCTGTGCAGGACAATCTACAATTCTATCAGCTTCTGTAAGCGCAACTTCTTATACATGGAATACAGGAGCTAATAGCAGTACGGTTGTGGTGACGCCAACTACAACAACATCGTATACTGTTGATGTTACTTCTCCGGGTTGTAACGGCACAGGAACAACAACGGTTTTTGTGAATGCTTCACCAACAATTACAGTGAATGGAGCGGCGATCTGTTCCGGAGCTCTGGTAACTTTAACAGTAAGCGGAGCTTCTAATTATACATGGACACCTTCAGGAGTTAACGGCTCCACGATTGCAGTTGCACCTTCAACCAGTACTACTTATACAGTAATTGGAGAAACCGGTGGCTGTACGAATATTGCAACAGCTGATGTTACTGTAACGCCGACACCTTCACTAACGGTCAACAGCCCTACTATCTGCGGCGGATCAACGACTCTTACAGCGAACGGAGCTACAAATTATACATGGTCACCTGGCGGACAAAACACCTCAAGTATTGTGGTTACGCCAACTACAACAAGTTTTTACACAGTTGATGCGGCCAATGGTTCATGTTTTACAACAACAACAACAATGGTTTATGTAAATAGCGCACCGCCTTTATTCATTACACTTACTAACCCATCACCATATTGTCCCGGTACTTGTAGTAATTTTTCAACAACAACGGGTTACGGCGGAGTGGTTTATGATTATGGAGATGCAACCGGTACAACAACTGCAACAACGCATTGTTATTCGGTAAGCGGAACGTATACTGTAACTGCAGCCGCTACTTATTCAACAGGTTGCTCGCTTGTAACAAATACAATTGTTAATCTTTCATTCTTACCTGTTGCAACTGCAACATTTGGAATTAACAATGGAACTTCTTTCCCTGTAGGAACATTGGTTAGCTTTAATAGTTTTAGCGTAACCGGTAATTGGAGCTTTGGAGATGGCTCTGTAGCAACAAATACTTTTGATCCTTCACATGTATTTAGTACACCCGGAAATTATTGTGTGAAATTAGTTACCACTACTACTACTTTAACTTGCGCAGACTCGCTAACAAAATGTTTAGACATAATACAACCTGTAACTATTATCATACCAAACGTTTTTACGCCAAATGGTGATGGAAGCAATGATGTGTTCAAGGCAACAGGAACAGGTATTACTAATTTCCATTGCATTATTTTTGACCGTTGGGGATTAAGAATGTATGAGTGGGACGGTATTGGCGGCGGATGGGATGGCTTTACTAAAGCGGGCACCCAGGCTTCTTCCGGGACTTACTATTATATTATAGAGTATCAAACTGCTGATGGAAAATCAGCTGTAGTTAAAAATTTCTTATCGCTTTTTAAAGATTAGAAATTCTTACCTTTGCATAAGAAATTATGCAGGAATTCAGAGAGAGTTTATTAATACTGGTTTCGCTACCAATTTACGTAATTGTAATTGGTGGCGAACTATTGTATAGTTACTTTCATCAAAAACAATATTACACAGGGAAAGGAATTCTCGCTAATGTTTACCTATCAGCATTAAATTTTAGTTTAGATATTTTAGTAAGAGGTATTTGTCTTTTTATTTTAAATTATTTTTATCAGTTTAAGTTTTTCGAAATACAACATGTTGTTTTGTATTGGATAGTTTTGTTGTTTGCTGAAGACCTTATGTATTACTGGCTACACCGTGTTGATCATTACTGCAGATTTTTTTGGGCGGTGCATGTAACGCATCATAGCAGTGAAGAATTTAATTTAACTGTTGGATTCCGCTCTTCTGTTTTCCAACCATTATACCGTTTCATTTATTTTATTCCGTTAGCTTTGTGCGGATTCAGAGGTATTGATATCATGTTCATGTATGCAGCTACACAGATCTTTGGAATTTTAGTTCACACACAAACAATTAAAAAATTAGGATTTTTAGAATACATTATCGTAACTCCATCTCATCACCGTGTTCATCATGGCAGTAATGTAAAATATTTGGATAAAAATTTGGGAATGCTTTTTATCTTCTGGGATAAATTATTCGGAACATTTCAACCTGAAGACGAAAAAGTAAAATATGGTCTGACAAAAAATATTGAAAAACACAATCCACTGACAATGGTGTTTCACGAATGGAAAAATATTTTCATAGATCTGAAAAAGGGAAGATCATTTAAAGATAAAATTCTTTATGTTTTTGGCCCGCCGGGCTGGAGTCATGATGGGAGCACAAAAACATCAAATCAATTAAGAGCTGAATTAAAAAACAAAACCAAACTCTAATGAAAAAATTAATTTTAATAATTTTTATTTCACTTTCGTTTAAATGGCAAGCACAAACATTATGGCAAATAAATAAAGACACAGTGATTACCTATTATTATACCTATGGTGATGAGTTCTCAGGAACAGAACTCTCAAAGGAACAATGGAGCAGCTGGTATGGCTGGGCACGCACCATTACATCTAATAAGGAACAACAATATTATTCTGATTATAAAGATCATGAAGTAAAAAATGGCTGTTTGTATTTAACTACAGAGAAAAAAGATTTTGATGCACGTTTAGTGGATTGGATGGGCGATAACGATTCTATAAAATCGGGTAAAGGACAATTTCAAGGATTGAATAAACGTCAATGGAAATATCAAGCCGGACTAATTCACAGCAAAAAAACTTTCTTAAAAGGATATTTTGAAATAAAATTCAAAGCTCCGGCTGATAAAGGTTTATGGCCTGCTTTTTGGTTATATGGCGGAACTCCTAATGAAGAAATTGATATCATGGAATTAAAAGGCGAGCGCCAGGATCAAGTGCATGTTGATACGCATTGTCAGAAATGTGATATGGTAAGAAATCCTATTGGACTGAAAAGAAGTTTTGGGGGTTGGATCAAAATAAACGGAAAGCTAAATGAAGGATTTAATATTGTTTCGGGTTTGTGGGATGATAATGAAGTGCGGTATTATTTAAATGGAAAATGTATCGCTATCTCTAAAGTGAAATTTAATAAACCAAAATCAGTAGTCGCGAATGTAGCGGTTGCTGATGATAACGGACCATTCCATCCCGGACCGGGAAAAGACCAAACAACATTTTCACCATACATAATTGATTATATACGTGTGTGGACAAAAGACCAAAGTCAGTATAATTATATGGCAGTAAAAAATTCTGATGTAAATCCTTTACCGCAAATTTCGGAAGCAAAACGACATCCAAAAATGTTATATGCAAAAAAAGCGGATCATATTAATGATGGTATTTTTGTTTCGTTGTTAAATAATGAAGACGGCACTATGAAATTATTTTGCAATGGTTTAAATAAAAAAGAAAACTATTCCGTTAAAGTAACGAAGGATGATAAAACTGCTTTTGAAAAAACGACTAACGAACGCGAATTAAATATCCCGGTTTCTGTTACGGGCGGAATGAAAGTAGAAGTAACTTATAATGGCAAGAAAGCCGAGAAGCTTTTCTTAATGCGTTAGTTGAGTTGAAAGAAATTTAGTGTAAGCTGTAGCGCCGTAAGAATTAAAGTGAGCTACATCTTTCCAATATGTTTTATTCTTAAAAATACTGTCGGGGGCAATGATCACTTTTCCCCATTCTTCATACTTCTTTAAAAATGCCGGTGTTTTATTTACATTAGCATAACTCGGCAGATAAATAAAAGCCAATTCTATTTTTCTTTTTTCACACAACGATCTTATTTTTTGGAGATAATAATTACTAAAACGATAAGTTAAAGCCGATCCGTGTTTTTGTTTTGTTTCTTCTTCGTAAAACTTATCGAGTAATTCAGGTGCAATTGTCTTTTCTATATTATTATATCCATGAAGAAAAGGGTTTGTCTTATTGGAATCAGCTGAGGTTAAATTTATTTTGCAACGGAAATAATTTATGTTCATTAAAAGGTGATCGTAAATTTCCGGAAACAAACTTGTGTTTAAAGCAAATGCGCCTTCTAAAACTTCTTTCCCGCTGGCTAAATAAGGAAACATCGGATGGGAAGTAGTTGATTCATCAGCGCGCACTTCTAAGAATATTTTTTTGACCTGATTCCGTTTTAAAAATTCTTTAAAGAATAAATAATCTAAATTCCTTCCAAACCTGCAATAACCAACATTAAATAACCGGTGAGGATAAGAGTCTGGCGTATTAATTAAATTTTCGAGTAATTCATCGTTAATGTCATTCCAGGTTTTAGAAGAGCCAACAAATAAATAGTCGACCTTGTTCTTATCCTCATACATTTTCTTATAAAGTAATTTTCCGCGCTGGTCGCAATCGCCTTTTACATAGTTGTAACAAAATTCTCTATTCGTTTTAATAAAGAATATAAAACTTAGTCCGACCAAAACGGGCAGACTAAAAAATAATGTTTTCTTTACAAATTGCTTCATCAGAACTGAAAATAAATAAAGTTCGGAGCGTTATCATAAACACCCAATAAAATAATTATAATAACCGCGTAATAATAAGCTGAATATTTAAATAATTTCTTTGCGAACATATTTTTAAAAATTTCCGGCTTAACCTCATTCAATCTTTCAAGGATCAAAACAAGGAATAAAGTAGAGAAAAGTAGAAACAGTTTTAAACTTTCTATTCCGAACAAAATGGTTGCTCCCCCTTTGAATTTAAATAAATTACTTATGATGATTCCTGCGTCGGTAAGATTCGCTGAACGGAAAAATATTAAACCAAATGCGACAATAATAAATGTGATAAAAATTTTAATTGGTTTTGGAAATTCTATTTTTATATTCAGTAAACGGTTAATGGCGGATAAAAATCCGTGATACAATCCCCAAGCTAAAAAAGTTCTGCTTGCACCATGCCACAATCCTGAAACTGCAAAGACCAAAATTATATTAAAACTCGTTCTTAATTTCCCTTTTTTATTTCCGCCAAGTGGAATATATAAATAATCGCGGAACCAGGTTGATAAAGAAATATGCCTTCTTCTCCAAAAATCATTTATGTTCTGTGCAAAATAAGGATTATTAAAATTCTTGATCAATTCAAAACCAAATAAGCGCGCAACACCTCTGGCAATATCGGTATAGCCGCTGAAATCACAATAGATCTGAAAAGTAAAACATAAAGTTGCGATCACCACATCAACGCCATGATAATTATTTGGGAAAGAAAATCCTTTATCGGCTATCACAGCTAAATTATCAGCAAGCACAACTTTTTTCAAATAGCCGAACAACATTAACTCAACTCCTTTTGTGGCTTGTGCATAATTGAATTCGCGCTTAATTCTGAATTGTCCCATTAAATGGTTAGCGCGTTCAATTGGTCCGGATAACATTTGCGGGAAGAAACTGCTGTATAGTAAATAGGTTAGCAAATTGGTTTCTGCCTTTGTAGTTTTACGGTAGACATCAGTGGTGTAAGCCATCGCTTGAAAAGTATAAAAACTAATTCCGAGGGGAAGAATAAGATTTAAAGTAAAATTATGCGGATCTAAATTAAAAAGATTGGCAAACTCGGTGACAAAAAAATTATAATATTTAAAAAACCCCAGAACTAATAAATTCCCGCTGAGGGAGAGTGCTAAAAATAATTTTCTTTTTTTAATGTCTTCGCTCTTCTCTATTTTTTGGGCGGCGTAGAAATCGATAAGGGAAGTGGTGATAAAAAGCAGTAAAAACTTCCAGCTCACCAACTGTAAAAAAAATAACCGGC
>JANYCL010000054.1 GCA_025360355.1 Sphingobacteriaceae bacterium | reverse complement strand
GTTATGATGAAGCACAAGGACTGAAATATTATAAGTTGTTTTATGTAAATGAGGAATAATGTGACTCCCGATAGCTATCAGGATCGGCGATTTGAGTATTCGACAATGGGTATTTGTGTGAATGTTTATTTTTAGGTATCTTTATTCGATGCAAAAGTTCGCTAAGATATTTTTATTTTTTTTCTGCTTGATCTTTTCAAAATCTTTTTTTTCCCAAGACATCAGGGCCGGTTATCTTGAATATAAATGGAGCAGCGGCTATACGTATTCTATCAATTGCTCTTTAATTTTAGATTCATTGGCACTTCAAACCCACACAGCATTAACGATCAATAGTACTACTGTAGCTCTAACAAACACAATTTCTCCCGGCGGAGAAGTAGTTATTTACAAATATTCCGGAACTGCTACTTATCCCGGACCCGGATCTTACAATTTAACTTGTAATGATAGTTTCCGTTTAGCGAATATTAAAGATATTTTTAATTCTCAAAGCAAGTCCATGTTTTTAAAGAGCACATTAGTAATTAATACTTTGGCAGGACCGAATTCATCACCGGCAATTACGAACCTCCCAATACTTAGTGTTATCAAAGGAAATCTTGTCAGTTATTATCCCGGTGCAAATGATCCCGACGGTGATAGTTTGTCTTACTCATTAATTAATTGCCTTTCCAATCCTTCATCCACTTATTATCTTCCAGCAAATTCAATGGTGAATAATTTAAACGGCACATTTACATATCAGGCCGACACAGTTGGTGTTTATGCTTTTAGGATCAGGATTCAAGAATGGCGGAAGGTCAGTTCAGCAATACAATATGTGGGTAATTCTGAATTAGATTTTTTGGTTGAAGTTAAATCGGGTGTTGGAATTGATGAAATAGAAAAAAATAACAAAATAAAAATTTATCCTAACCCAACTTCAACCATTTTACACATTAGTTCTGATCTGAAAAATAATCCTGCAATTGAAATAATAAATTATCTCGGACAAACAATTCTAAAACAAAAATATTCTGAAAGCATTGATGTCTCAAAACTTTCTCCAGGCTGTTATTTTATTAAGATAGATAATTCGTATTCGAAATTCATCAAAGAATAATTCATTATCAAATCGTCAAATTGACTAATTGTCACATTACCTACTCCTTATACTTCACCATGTAATGCAGTCCTACACTCTCTTTTCTTTGACGCGCATGTTTTATGATCAAATATCCGATGCAAATTATATTTCTTAATTCGCAAAGTTTAGGAGTGATCACTGTTTTTTCGTAAAGCGCTTCGTTCTCTTTAAACAAAATTTCCAATCTGTCGAAAGCACGTTGCAAACGCAATTCGCTTCTTACAATGCCAACATAATTACTCATGATCTGCTGCACTTCTTTTTGCGATTGGGTTATTAAGATCATTTCTTCTGCTTGCTCTGTTCCTTCCGCATCCCAATCCGGAATATTTTCTTTGAAATTTACTTTATCAATTACAGAAGATGAATTTTCTGCTGCAATATGTGCAAACACACAAGCTTCCAATAAAGAATTACTAGCCAAACGATTCGCTCCATGCAAACCTGTACAAGCACACTCACCTATTGCGCATAAATTATTTATTGTTGACTTCGAATTTTCATCAACTATAATTCCACCACACATATAATGTGCCGCCGGAACTACAGGGATCATTTTCACGAACGGATCAATTCCCAACCCCATGCACTTATTATAAATATTCGGGAAATGCTCAATGAATCCTTTTCTGTCTAAATGCCGGCAATCTAAATAAACATAATCATCACCACGCATTTTTTGTTCGTTGTCAATTGCACGCGCAACAATATCACGAGGCGCTAATGAACCACGCTTATCATATTTCTGCATAAATTCTTTCCCTTCGATCGTTTTTAAAACAGCACCAAAACCTCTGATCGCTTCTGTAATTAAAAAACTTGGATGCTCAGTTGGATTGTACAAAGATGTTGGATGAAATTGTACAAATTCCATGTCTTTCACATGTCCTTTTGC